>JAYUZA010000400.1:0-4611 GCA_043752145.1 Flavobacteriales bacterium | reverse complement strand
CCGATTCCGGAAAAAAGCAATATTGAACCTAAAATTATTTTGAAACCTTCTTTGTGCAGATACATATTTTCAAAGGTAGCAAAATTTACAAGTGACTGAATTTGTTTGAATATTTTTTACCGCTTTTGGTATTGGCAATTACGTAATAAATGCCGGGTGGTAGCATTGAAACATCAATACTTCCGGTGTATTTATTTGTTTTATACACTGTTTTTGCGGCCAAATCAATGATACATACTTCTTCTAAAATGTCCTCGTAATTATCAAGTTTAAGGTTCAATAACTGATTTGACGGATTAGGATAAACGGTTAGGACATTTTGTTCCTGATAACAATATTGGATTTTTCTATCAAAATCATTTGGGTATCCATTGATATCAATAACCGATAATCGAATGTAATTGTATTCTGAATTTTCAGGAATTTCAATCTCATACACACCTGAATTGTCAGGGAAAACGGTATTTAAAAAATCAAAATCAATACCGTGCTCAGATGCCAGTATATTGTATTGTGCCACATTTTCCTCGGCCATTATTTTAAAGGTAAGCCTTGTTTTTTCATGAATACATTCGGTTTCAACCGAAGTGACCTCAACAGGCAACACCCCACACGTTATATTTATTTTTATACTTCTATCGTGTTTATCGTGTATACCGCCATAATACCACCGGCCGTAAATTTGCCCGTCTAGCGCATCTATCATATGGAATTTTGTTCGAGTTCTCCATTTAGGAAAACCGATGCCAGCTGCTGTAATTCCAGGTGACATTTGAGCACCTGCTAAACCCAGATCGGTAAATGACGCTTCTTGTCCTGACAATGTAACGCTGCTAGCCATTGCCGCAGCATAGTTATTGAATGGATTTGGATGGCCTTTAAATTCGTAAGCCTGTTTACCCCTTCCGCGTCCCAAATAATGCTTATCAGAATGCCGCACACCAAAGCTACAGCCCAGTTCAAAAGTTCCATTAGATGTTTGGACAACCTGTGCAAAAGTTGATCTATATTGTTGAGTGATCCATGATTTATTTGCAATGGTACTACTGTGTGAGTTATTGCCCATATAAACAAATATCCTTCCTGCATCAGCGCCTACGTTATCAAAATTCATTGCACCAACTACGATATCAGAAAAACCATCGGCATTTGCATCGCCACCCGAACTTACCGATGAACCAAAAGAAGTTGCTGCAACATTGGATTCTAATGAGAAATAAGGAGTTGTTGCAAGGCTTGTACCGGGGCCTCCTATGTAAACTCTTGCTATTCCTTCGGTAGCCTGACCGTTTGCAAAAGCTGGTCCTCCGGTAATAATATCGTTATATCCGTCTCCGTTAACATCTCCGCCAAAACCTACGGTTGTTCCCAAATAAAAATTTAATGTATTGCTCTCAATTGTTTGCGAGGTACCGAAAAATAAACTTGGATAATTTCCAAAGGTAATCCATAATGCTCCTTCGTTAGCGGTTCCCCCCACATTATAGGATCCAATCCCTATCACTATGTCGTTATATCCGTCTCCGTTTAAATCTCCCATGTAAGAAGTGCTGTTCCGATCGAGCCCGGCACTTGCAACATTGGTTTCATTAACAGTACCGACCCCTAACTCCAAACCTGTGGATGAGCCTCTGAAATAATGATATCTACCTTCGTTTGTTTGTCCGCTTGACCATCCACTCGACAGCACTAATACATCGCTATAACCATCACCATTGCAATCTCCCACACCCGCTACACAGGCTCCAAAGTTTTCATTAGCACTATTGGTTTCGTACGTCCAATCAACGGTACCGTCAATTCCTGTCGAGGAACCGTGGTACACAAAAGCCTTGCCTTCACCTGCCGTTCCTGAATTCATTGTTTTTGCTCCAATAATCACGTCTGAATAACCGTCACCATTAACATCTCCTGCTCCTGCAACAGAATATCCAAAAAAAGCGCTGAGCGAATTACCTTCTAATTGAAGGTGAATTGTAGTATTAATTCCTCCTGCCGAGCCGAGGTAAATAAATGCAGCACCTTCATTTAAAGTTCCGGCTCCTCCATTATTATACCCATTTGCTCCCACAATTATGTCACTATAGCCATCACCGTTTACATCACCGGCAGCACCAATTGAACATCCAAAAAACGAGCTGTTCACTGCAGGACCGTTCAGGGTTAAAGTTGGAGACGCGCCATAACCTGCTGCTGAACCGTGAAAAATGTATACCACGCCTCTATCTGTACCTCCATTGTTTAATAACCGTGCGCCAACAGCCATATCTGAAAATCCATCAGCATTTACATCACCAATGGTTGTGACAAATTCGCCTAAATTTGCGGTTGCCTCAGATAACGTGTAGGGAGCTGCCGGAATTGTGGTTGTTCCTATTCCTTCCGACAAACCATGAAAAACATAAATTGCACCGGAATTAGTCAATGCCGATGGTGTTACCCTGTCATACAAATATGCGCCTGAAACAATATCAGAAAAACCATCACCGTTTACATCGCCACAACCCGCTACACTAATTCCCATTGAAGTACTGATTTTATCAGCTTGGATCAAAGTTGAGCCTGTTGCCATGATTCCTCCCGAACTTCCATAATAAACATAGGTAGCTCCTTCACCAGAGTGCCCGCTGGCAAAACCATAGGCTCCAATAACAACATCTCCATATCCATCACCATTAACATCACCAGCCCCGTTTACAGCAACTCCAAAAAATGCATTTGCTATATTAGGCTCTAATGTTATTGCGGCTCCGGCTGCCAAACCAGAAGCCGAACCGTGATAAATATAAGCCCTTCCTTCATCTGTTGAGCCATTATCATAATAATCTGCTCCAACAATAAGATCAGCATAACCATCACCGTTCACATCACCTGCCCATGATGCATTTTCACCATAATAGGCCTCAGCCAGATTCGATTCACCTGTCCAGTTTGCTACTGTAACAATGCCTCCTGCCGAACCATGATAAACATACGCTTTTCCCTCATTGGCCTGACCACCGTCATGATAAGCAGCAGTCACAACTACATCATCATATGTATCGCCATTCACATCGCCTGCTACTGATACGCTCCATCCCAACCATGAATCGGCACTGTTTTCTTCTATTGTTGCGTTTGGTGCCAAACTTAATCCACCGGCCGAGCCGTGAAAAACATAGGCCATACCCTCGTATCGCTGACCATTAGTACGTCTTGGCGCACCAACAATTACGTCTGAAAATCCATCACCGTTAACATCACCTGCCGATGAAACACTAAATCCAACATGCGAGCTATCAATATTATTTTCGTACGTCCATGCAGCTGAAGTAGAAATACCACCGGCCGCGCCTAAATAAACAAATGCTTTTCCTTCTCCGTTATTTCCATTCGTTAAATAAGGGTGACCAACAATAACATCGCCAAAACCATCACCGTTTACATCGCCTGCTTCCGAAACACTTGTTCCAAAACCGAGTACTGATGTAAAATAAAGATCATATCCTGCTGCCGGAAATACTGGAAAAGACGCTGGCAAGGCTATGTTCCCTTCAATAGTCGTATTAGGACTTGCCCCTATTCCTGTTGCAGAACCGTGGTAAACAAAAATTGCTCCTTCATTGATTTGTCCGTTTGCGTATCGCGGTGCTCCAACAATGATATCTGAAAATCCATCGCCATTAACATCGCCTGCTCCGCTTACACAATATCCCATTTGGGCATTGTTAACCGAACCGGTGCTTAACGTGCTTGGCGTACTTGAGATCGGATCAATGGTCAATGGGTAAATTGCATCGACATCATTTACTTCAATTTGAATGCTGTTATTCGAAAGTATAAACCTTGAAGGAACTATTGTTTTATTGGCATCATAGACCAATAAACCAGTATAGCTTGCAACTATTTTTTTACTTAACCCATTTTTAATTTGAATTTCATTTTTTTCGAGCGTTACAAAACAATTTTTTGATTCAAATGAAAGGTCGACAATGAGTTTATTTGAATTCTGGATTTTATGCTCAAGAATAAAATTCTGCTTCAGCCCTTTTTCGGTATTCAGGTATTCGATCTCAAATTCTTTGTGTTTCTCGGTTAAATGACCTGTGTTGGTTTCGTAAAAGGGATTTGCATCAGGCACCAAATAGTGATTCCCTTTATGAATTGATTTTAAGAGAAAGGAATAGTTTAAGTCGTTTGACCCATTTAAACTTTCGACAAACTGTTTACCGGGTAATATTTTTACACGAAAAGCAGATGCTACATTGGCAGCTCCTTTTCCTCCGGAAACATCCGAAAAATTGTACTGACTTTTTTCAAGCGCTGAAATAGCTTCTTCCTGCCATTTTTGATTGATGCGTTTGGTTTGACCAAACAAGAAACAAGTGTAAAGGAGCAAAACAACTGAAAATAAAACCCGGGTTTTCATTTTAGCTGCCTATGGGGTATGAAGTTAGTTCTCTCATCACAACAAAAGTAGGTCATTTAGGCCTATTGTAGCTTACATTTAGACCTTATAAGCTTGTATTTCGCGTAAATCTAACGTATATTTAACGAAAAGTTTATCGATTTAGGCCGATTAAAAGCACGGTATAAGGCCAAACGGCTATTAAAGCTCCATCAAATCTATCC
>JAYUZA010000399.1:0-11309 GCA_043752145.1 Flavobacteriales bacterium | reverse complement strand
TGCTGATGGCCGTGATTCGTTTAAAGCATTGTAGCAGGTGCTTAATTCAATAAAATTAATGGCGATATTTAATATGTTCTTGTTTTTTTTACTTTCTTGTACATCGTTTTTTAAGAGAGGAATGGCTTCCCTGAATTTATTTTGTTGCATATATACCTGCGCAATATTGCCTTTAACAAGTGCGTTGAACGAATTACCATTGGGATTGCCCTTTTCGTTTAATTCAAGCGATTTATGAAAACTAGCTAAGGCACTGTCGTAATTATTCGCTTTGGTCCAATAAAGTCCACGGTTATTATAATAACTTGCAATGGCCCCCAGGCTTGTAATGAAGTTCACTTTCTCTTTAACCTGTTGCGAAAGCGCTTCCTGATAAAGACCCAGGTTATAATAAATATTGCTAGGATAAACCTGATACCAGTAATTTTTTATGTTCTTGTGGCGCACACGAATTCCGCAAAGCGTATTGTATGTCTTTAAGGTATTCTTCAGATCTTTAATATCGTAATAGCAGCTGATGATCCTGTCCAAAATGGTTGCGCTGTCAATTGCCGACATGGGTGAATAATCTTCCAGAATGGCAACAAGCAAAGGAAGCGCTTTATGATATTGACCATTGTTTACATAACGGTTGGCATCAAACAGATCGAGTTTTATAAGGGCATTTTTCTTTTTGTTCTTATCAAGATTAAATTGCCTGATGCGTGTTTTTATGCGGGGAATATAAAAGTCAAAATACTTTTCAAGAAGGGTGTCGGTTAAACGTTTTGTTTGTTTTTTGGGAAAGGATTGAGCGCTTAATTCACTGATAGAAATTAAGAGTATAAAGCAGAGTATGAGTAGTGATCTACCTTTTTTCAATTCGTTGGAAATTTGCTAGCTGATTATAGCCGTAAAGGTAAATGATTGCAGGTTACCTAAACAGATTTTTTGATAGACAGGCAAATACAACAGGCGAGGACTTAAATCGGGGGGATTAATCCTTATTTCTTTTTTGGTTTACTGCCCGTTAAGATTGCTATGCATCCTTCAGGCGTAATACCCGAAAGTGTTTCGGTGTCGTCACAGTCAACTTCAACGAATAATTGTTGTGTAGAGGCAACGTTGAAGTCAAAATAATTTTTCTTGTCTTTTTTGCTGTCAAAAAACACATTTTTATCCATGTCCATTACTTTAAAACGAACTTTAATGTTGTCCATTCCACAAACCATTAAACGGTAATCAATATCAGAATTGAAGGTCATCATAAGTTCAGCTTTGTCGCCAGGACGAACCACCGCTGAATTCATTTTGCCAGTGTTGGAGTATGGTTTTAATTGCGGGGTGCATTTTTTCTTTGCGAAGCTTTTACATTGTGCGTTTACAAAGTTTGACGCTGCAAAAACAAAAACAAGGCCAATTAATATTTTTTTAATCATGATAATCTTTTATTAAAGTTGAGTTGTGGTTTTGATTAATTAGGTTTGGTGTAAGAATCACGAATTTTCTTAACAAGTACTTTTAATTCATTAAAGACCTCGATCGGGAATTTAATTGTATTTTTTCCTCCGATCGTTGTTGAACCATCTTTGTTAGTGGTTGCTGAGGCTTTTTCACGAATGATCTCAATTTTATTGAATACCACTTGTAGTTGGCTAATGTCTTCACGTACACTTTTAATATTATCGGTTTCGGTATAAGCCGCCATTAAATTTGCCAGGTTATCCAGCGATAATTTTTGTTCGGCCACACGATCCATCAATTCCTGATTGGTTTTTTTTGGATCCATCATTTGTGTTGCAATGTATAATCCTTCGATCCATCCACCGGCAACAATAAGTCCCGAGATCTCGGTCTTGTCGTTTTCTTCCAAATACGTATCAAGATCAAAAAACACTTCCGACACAATTGAATTAAGTGAATCTTTGTTGTCTTTGTTGTCTTCCAATCGTTCCCAAACATTGTCTGATATTGCGCCTTCAATGCCCAGTTTTTTTACAAGGCTTTGGCAACTTTCCATATACAATTGAACTTCCATGCTTTTTTCAAAAACATTGGCATAGTTAAGATCGGCACCAAATATTCCCAGGTTTAAAGCTTGAGTCCTTAACACGTTATATTTATCTACATTTTTTACGTCATTCATTAATTTAATGTCGTAAGTAGTACCAGCTTTTTTCAATAGATCGGCAGTTTCGGCTGTAGATGGAATACTGTACATGATCTGCTTGGTTGCAGCCAAACGATTGGTGTCTGTAACCGGTTCTTGAGCTACAGTATCGGTAACCTGTGTTCCATCACCTTCTTTTTCTCCACTGCACGAAGCAATGATAATTGTTAAGCACGATGCAGTAATTACGGTCAAAAATTTTTGATTCATTTGAATGATTTTGTGCCAAATATAACGAATAATTATTTGACCCCAAGGATGAGTTTATTAGAAAGTAAAGTGTTCACAATAACGAAAAAAGCATATTGATAATGAGTTGTTTATAAAACAACTCATCTCAATTTTCGGTAAAGTCAACAAATTATTTATTCTTTGATCACCTTCGTGGACACCACACCGCTGTTCGTGAAGATCTGAAGAATATAAATACCATTGGTAAGTTTAGCAAGATCAAGATCGGCTGCTGTTGTGTTTACGGATGATCTTGCTAAAACAATTTTACCAAATACATCCACTACCTGAATATTTTGGATAATTGTTGACATTGAGATCATCAAATTGCCATTGGTTGGATTCGGAAAACATTTTAATACGGGTTTAGCAGCGATATCGGTAATAGAAGTAGATGTCCACTCATATTTTGCAAGATAGCCATCTTCTTGTCCACCACTCGCAACAGCGTAGTTTGAAACACCCGGATCAAAATTCGCATTTATCTTATAGTATCCGGCAAGGTACAAAGCGTTACCAAAGTATACATGACCACAATGGTAACCATAACTGGTACTATCAATACTTAAACTTGTAATATAATTACCGGTAAGGTCATACATTGCAGCAAACGGACAACTGTAATTGGTACTTTTAATTGAATCAATACCTATTCCGGGATCTATGTCGAATGCGTGTCCTGTAAAAGTAAGGCTGTAAGATATTCCGGATAAAACAATATTATCATTTTCTGTATCCAGAGAAATGTGACTTGCATATTCGGCAGAAGCATTTCCTCCAAAAGACTTTACCCATACGAGGTCACCGTTAGTATCATAACAACCAAAAACAATATCATTTGAGGCATTGGACACAACATTATTTGTGATAGCTGACGGGTCCATATCAATAGTGCCTTCAAATCGTGCTGCTATGTAAATATTACTATTTAATACCTGGGTATTGCAAATATAATCGCCACCGATATTTCCAAATCTTCTTCGCCAGATCAGCGTTCCGTTAAGATCATATTTAGCAAAGTACATATCGTAATCGGCACTGGAGGTTGTACTTGTTGAATCATTGGTGTTTCCTATTCCGGGATCAAAGTCGCATTTGCCCCTGTATGCTCCGCTCACAATAATTGCGTTTGTGTCAAGGGCTACATCATAACTGTAATTAATATCAGCAAATCCTGAATTCAATCCGCTTCCGCCAAATGTGAATGCGTTTATAAATCCCCAACTACTGTTATAGCGAAGAACAAAAGCATGTTGCGCGTACAAAGGAATACTAAGGCTGTAAGTTGATCCCGAAAAATCTACATCAGCAAGTGAACCGCCGGTGTATCCTGTAACAAGTATTTCGCCATTTTCCCTGAAAACAATATCTGAAATTATTTGAACGCCCTCAAGTAATCGGGTATTCATATAATTTCCCGCGGCATCATATTCGCTTATGAAACAGCCCGCTTTTCCTGCTGAATTTAACGTATCGACACCTGTTGTAGGATCAAAGTCAGTTTTTTGAAAGAATGAACCTGTAAAATAAACTTCACCTGCGGGTCCTATTCTGACGCAAGTGGTTAATTGTGCGTAGGTATTTCCAATGGTCTTATACCACAGTAAATTACCCGAAGGCGAATGTTTGGTTAAAAATAAATTATAGCCAGCATCACCTACGGCAGTACTTGTTGTGGCGGGGGGATCGAAATTTATATCAGTTGAGTATTCTCCCACTGAATATATATTGCCGGCACTATCATGCGCAATGCTCTCGATAAGTTGCGAATTAGGGCCGGTGTATGTTTTTGCCCATTGGAATGATTGGCCTTTTGCCTGAATTATTGCAAACAAAGTTGAAAGAACTATTAAGTAATTTTTCATGGAAGCAGGTTTTTAAAAAAGACGTTAAATCTAACTAAAGGTTGTGTTAGTAAGTGAAATACAGTAATATTTTAATGTGCCTCCAGCCAATTACTGCCATAATTTACTTCAGCAACAATGGGAATATTAAGCGGCATAGCACTTTCCATACATTCTTTGATAAGAGCACTTGCTTTTTCAATTTCATCTTTTGGTACATCAAAAATCAATTCATCATGTACCTGTAGTATCATTCTTGTTTTTAATCCTGATCTTTCCAAGGCATCATCCACTTTTATCATGGCTAATTTGATCATGTCGGCTGCTGAACCCTGAATAGGTGAATTGATGGCATTTCGTTCTGCAAATCCACGTACCACCGCGTTAGCGGAATTTACATCGGGTAAATGTCTTCTGCGGCCGTAAAACGTTTCTACATAACCGTGTTCTTTCGCAAATTCAACATTGTGCGACATGTATTTTTTTATGCCTGGATATTGTTTGAAATAGTTTTCAATGATCTCTTTTGCTTCGCCATTGCTTATTCCTAAACTTTGCGACAAACCAAAAGCCGACTGACCGTAAATAATACCAAAATTCACCGCTTTGGCCGCACCACGCATTTCGCGTGTAACCTCTTCGGGACTTACGTCATAAACCTTTGCAGCTGTTATGGTATGGAAATCGGCACCCGATTTAAAAGCTTCGATCATATTCTCGTCCTGACTAAGCGCTGCTATTACACGTAATTCAATTTGTGAATAATCGGCAGAAATTAAAACATGGTTCTCATCTTTTGCAACAAATGCTTTGCGTACTTCTTTTCCTTTATCGGTTTTAATGGGAATATTTTGTAAATTGGGATTGTTACTACTTAACCGTCCTGTAGCAGCAACGGTTTGCATGAGTGAAGTATGCACCCTTCCGGTCTTTTTATTTACCATCAACGGCAATGCATCTACATACGTACTTTTTAATTTGGCTAATTGACGATAATCCAACAGATCCTGAATGATAGGATGTTTATCTTTTAAGCGAGCTAAAATTTCTTCACCTGTGGCATACTGACCTGTTTTTGTTTTTTTCGCTTTTTCGTCAATTTTTAATTCCTCAAACAAAACGGTCCCCATTTGCTTGGGCGAATCAATGTTGAATTCGTGTTTTGCGTGTTTGTAAATGGAATCCTGCAATAAAATAAGTTGGTCGGTCAGTTCTTTTGAATAATTGTTGAGGAAGTTTACGTCAATTTTTACGCCCAAACGTTCCATGCGTTGTAAAACGGGAATTAAAGGCGCTTCAATTTCATGGTAAACTTTTTTAACACTTGACTTTTCCAATTGCGGAGCAAATATTTCTTTAAGCTGTAAGGTAATGTCAGCATCTTCGGTAGCGTATTCTTTTATTTTTTCCAACTCCACATCGCGCATACTTATTTGGTTCTTTCCTTTTTTACCAATAAGGGTCTCGATGGATACAGGACGGTATTTCAAGTAAATTTCAGACATGAAATCCATGCCGTGTTTACTTTCCGGTTTTAACACATAATGGGCAACCATGGTATCGAACAAAGGGCCTTTTACGGCTACATCATAATTTTTAAGAATGGCAATATCGTATTTGCAGTTTTGACCGATTTTTGTAATGGCGGTATTTTCAAATACAGGTTTAAATAGCTGCACTGTTTTTTTTGCTTCTTCAAATGAATCAGGTACGGGAATATAATATCCTTCACCTTTTTTAAATGAAATGGAAATACCTACAATATCGCTGGTAATTGTATCAAGGCCTGTTGTTTCGGTGTCAAAACAAAATTCGCTAAGGTTTTGTAATTCGGCAACAAGTACGTTTATTTTTTCGGGGGTATCGATCAGGTGATATTGGTGAGATGTATTTTCAATGGTACTAAAATTGGTGTCAATAATTTCTTCTGGCGTACTGCTTCCCAGGTCTGCAAACAAGTCTGTTTGGCCGTTGTCGTTATCGAGTGCGGCCGGACGAATGGTTTGCGCCATTATTTCTTTTGACAAAACTCTTTTTGAAAGGCTTCGGAATTCCAATTCGCTGAAGAGATTGAGTAGTTCATCGGTATTTTTTTCCTTGTGTGAAAAATCCTCCATGTGAAATTCAATTGGAGCATCCAGTATAATGGTGGCCAGTTTTTTTGACAGAATGGCTTGTTCCCTATATGTTTCTAAATTTTCTTTCAGTTTCCCTTTTTGCTTATCGGTATTGGCCAATATATTTTCAACCGATCCAAATTCTTTTAAAAGTTTTGATGCTGTTTTTGGTCCCACACCGGGCACCCCCGGAATATTATCAACCGTATCGCCCATCAATCCCAAAAGATCAATTACCTGTAAGGGTGTGTCTACATCAAATTTAGCGCACACTTCTAACGGTCCCCACACTTCTGCAGGATTACCCTGTTTACCGGGACGATAAATTTTAATATTTTCATCAACCAACTGACCAAAATCTTTATCGGGGGTCATCATGAATACTTCAACGCCTTGCAGTGCTGCTTGTTTTGCCAGTGTACCAATAAGATCATCGGCTTCGTAACCGCCAAGCCCCATTCGTTTTATGTTAAATGCATCAATGATTTTTTCAATGTAAGGAACCGCAACGGTAATGGCATCGGGAATTTCGTCACGGTTGGCTTTGTATTCTTTGTATTCAATGTGTCGAACAGTTGGTTCGGCTGTATCAAAAATTACGGCAATATGACTGGGATTTTCACGCGCAATGAGTTCAACCAGTGTGTTAACAAAGCCAAGAATGGCTGAAGTATCAACGCCCTTTGAATTCACCGGTTTAAATCCGGGATTTGCATTAAGGGCAAAGTATCCGCGATAGATCAGCGCAAAAGCATCAAGTAAAAATAATTTTGGTTTTTCCATAGGTAATTTAAGCAAGTATAATTGACTAAATAAAGCGATAAATAATGATTTGAGGGGAAATGCTAAAGCCGACTTACTAAAAGTTTTCAAAACTACTGCTGATTTAGCGGCCCGGGGTGGTTCAAATGGGCCGCCTCCTTACGTAGTAAGGAAAAATAAAAGTTATAAAAAATGTGTTTCGTGCAAATAAAATCCTATATCTTTGTCAAAATTAAAGCACGGAAATAAATTTAGTCATTACGTAATCAGACAGAAAGCACTTGAAAAACCATGAAAACAATCGTTTTAGATCCAGCGGCCATTGCCTCTAAGTTCATCAATCACACCAACAAAAACATTTTTTTAACGGGTAAAGCGGGAACAGGTAAAACCACTTTTCTTCGGCATATTATTCAATACACGCATAAAAAGGCGGTCATTGTTGCGCCTACAGGAATTGCAGCCATCAATGCCGGTGGTGTTACCATTCACTCCATGTTTCAATTACCCTTCGGTAATTTTGTACCGCAAAATCAAACCAATTCAACTTTACAAACATTTAAGGTAAACGATCCTGCCTCACTGATGCGTGGTATGCATATGAGCGAAAGCAAACGCAAATTGTTGCGCGAACTTGAATTACTCATCATTGATGAAGTAAGTATGTTGCGTGCCGATCTGTTAGACGCCATTGATACTGTTTTACGAAGTATACGAAGGCAACAGCAACATCCTTTTGGTGGTGTGCAGGTTTTGTTCATTGGCGATCTTTTACAATTGCCTCCGGTTATAAAAGACGGTGAATGGGACATTTTGAGATCATATTATAAAAGTATTTTCTTTTTTGACGCGCGTGTTTTACAAAACGAAAAGCCGCTCTACATTGAACTGGAAAAAATTTATCGGCAGGATGATGATGTTTTTATTTCACTCTTGAATAATTTACGAAATAACTGTGTTACGCCAAACGATGTAACATTGTTGAATACGTATTATAAACCTACATATAAGGCTGGAGACGGTGAAAATTATATTACACTAACCACGCATAATTACAAGGCCGATAAAATAAATGGTGAGTATTTGCAGGGATTAAAAACCAAATCGTTTTTTTTCAATGCCGAAATTGAGGGTGATTTTAACGAATTTGCTTACCCGGTTGAAAAACGTATGGAATTAAAGGAAGGTGCACAGGTTATGTTCGTGAAGAACGATACTAGCGGGGAAAAACGGTTTTTCAATGGTAAAATTGGAGTCGTTACAGAAATGACTGATAAAGCAATTGAAGTTTCGTTTGATGATGGAAGTAAACCGGTAAATGTTGAGACCAATGTTTGGCAAAATTTGAAATATGAATTGCATGCTGAAACAAATGAGATAGAAGAAAAAGTGACCGGAACATTTACACAGTTTCCACTTAAATTGGCATGGGCCATAACGGTGCATAAGAGTCAGGGATTGACGTTCGACAAAGCTATTATTGATATTGGCGATGCTTTTGCTCCCGGTCAGGTGTATGTGGCCCTATCGCGTTTACGTTCATTGACCGGATTGATCATGACTTCGCGCATCAATTACCAAAACATGATCCAGGACACATCGGTGAGCGCTTTTTCAAAGACTAAAACCGAATGTGATGATCTGTCAAGTATGGTTGAACAGGAAGAAACACATTATTTAAAGGATTATTTAGGAACCTGTTTTGATTTTACCACTATTATTTACAATCTAAAAGAGCATGTTGAAAGTTATGCCAAGGATGAAAAAAAATCGGTGAAGCAAAAGCATAAGAAATGGGCCGAAGAATTATTGAATGTTGTTGCGCAGGCCAAACCTCATGCCGTAAATTTTATGAATCAGGTAAACGGTATGTTTTATAAGGAAGAAACTGGTTTTTTAAAATTGGTTGATGAGCGTGTAAATGCTGCCACTGAATATTTTTCCAATTTGTTTAAGAGCATGAGTCAACTAATTTTGAGTCAGGTTGAATTGGTAAAGAGCGAAAAAAGGATCAAGACCTATTTAAATGAATTGCTTGATTTGGAAACCATGTGTTATGAGCAATTAAAAAAAATGAAAAAAGCCGTAGTTTTTTCAAATGCTATTTTAACGAGGAATGAATTTACAAAGGTGGCGATGGCCGATGTGTTAAAGGATGATGGACGTACCGAAAAATTATTGGCTTTATTAAGACCTTCGGAAAAAGCAATTGATGAGGGAGAAAAAAAAGGGGGATTCATCCTTGAAAAGGACGAGGTAAAAAAGCCCGTCCGTACCGGCACGGGCGGAGAATATAAACCGAAGAAAAAAGCTGAAAAGACACCACCTGAGGAAAAAGTTTCGAAAATTGATTCAAAGGAACTGTCATTCTCCATGCTTATGGAAGGGTTTACCGTTGAAGAGATAGCTTCAAAAAGAGCGTTTGCTATAAGTACCATTGAATCCCATTTGGTAACCTATGTTGCCACTGGAAAATTACAGGCAAGCAGGTTTGTGAACGAAGAAAAAATGGCGCAAATAATTGAGGTTGCAAAAAAACTGGATACGTTTCAATTGAGTCCTATCAAAGGAGCCTTAGGGGATGAATTTACATATAGTGAAATAAAATTTGCGGTGGCGGGGTATCTTGCTGAGGAAGGGAAGAATTAAGTTGGAAAATCGTTCTTCGAGACACGCAGGGTGTGTTTAACTCGTCACAATTGTGTTTTATAGGTCTCGTTGAATGCTCGTTCCTCGCATTTGCGTTCTTCGTGAATCCCTAACTCGAAACTCCGAACTCGAAATTAATTAAAAAACTCTTCTAAATTTCCGAAATACGAATCGTTCCAGCCTTCAACAATTTCATCGTAATCTTCATCGGGAATATTTGTATGGCGTAACTCAACAGAGGTGCTTTCGCCATGACTGTGTAATTTAATTGTCACAATAGACTCGTCTTTGTCGCCAAAATACCATTGCTGAACAATTTTTTTATTTTCTAAGAACTCAATATTTTTTCCGGTAATACTTCCGTCCCATAAAGAGAATTCGCTGCCTGCAATAGGATCCATAACGGCATCTTCACCTGTCCAAAGGCGAATTGAGACCGGATTTGTAAGTGCTTCGTAAACTTCTTGCGGAGGAGCGTCAAGCGTGTAGTATTTTTTAAAGTCTTTCATAAACCTGTACAAACAAAGTTAATGAAAAAATTGAATTAACGTATAAGCTCAAAATGAAATTTAAAGCCGTGTTTTTGTGCATATTAGCCAACCTTTAAGGCGATTTTGCCAATTACCAAATGGACAAGAATTAAACAAAACAAACCACTTAAATTCTTACTTTTAGAAGAGAACAAACGAAGGAAGTATTGAATATGGTGAACGAAAATAAATTAGAACATCCGGTTACGAAGCGGTTTTTGATAGTCGGGATCGTAGAGGGTTATAGTTATTTATTGTTGTTCTTTGTGGCGATGCCATTAAAATATTTTGCCGATATGCCACAATATGTAAAGATCGTAGGTATGATCCATGGCGTATTGGTTGTTTTGTATCTTGTATTATTGATCCAAATGTATTTTCAGGTCAAACTATCCATGAAAAATTCAATTTATGCGTTTTTACTTTCATTAATTCCTTTCGGAACATTTTTTTTGAAACGCGTAATTAAATAGCCAAACTATTTGTAGTGTTGGTTAATGATGGGTATGTATCATATCCATATTTTCGCTATGAAGAATTTGTTTGGCATGATCAATTTCCTGCATACTTCCTTTTACGATCAAAAGAAATCTTCCACCTTTCATACGTTTTACGTAAGCCACAGAATTGCTGCTTGAAAATTTTAGCGTCATAAACAATGTTATGATTCCGCCAAGGGCAATTCCAAGTCCTAGCCCGGCCATAAGTCCAATTGCCGCACCTGCTCCATATAGTGGGTGGAAACCGGGAATTGCAAAAACCCCAACTCCGGAGAGAAATCCGATTATCGGACCTACAATAGCTCCCGCTATTACAGGAACATTGTATTTCATTTGAACTTCGTCTTTTTCCACATGATCTTCTTCAACGGTGGGACTTCCGAGTATGGAAATTTTCTTCAGTGGAAAGTTATGCTTTTTAAGGACCTTAACGGCTTCCAGAGCTTCGTTACGTTTGTGAAATACTCCTACACTTGTTTTCATAAAAATTGTTTTTATATTTATTATACTAAATATACAGAAAAACA
>JAYUZA010000398.1:0-4631 GCA_043752145.1 Flavobacteriales bacterium | reverse complement strand
GACAAACTACGTGCGTATCATCAGTTAAAACAATTGAGTAAAACACATGAAGTACATTTAATTTGTTTGAACGATGGCGAAAAAAATGAATCCGCTGTTAAACATCTTGAGTCCATTTGCCGAAGTGTCACTGTTTATAAATTACCCAAAATAAAAATATTATTCCGCCTCCTTTTTGCCTTATTTTCCAAAAAACCATATCAGGTACACTACTTTTACGATGCTGGCGTAGCTAAGAAAATGAATCGTCAAATCATTGAACTTAGCCCTGATCATGTTTTTTCGCAATTGATCCGCACCAGCGAATATGTAAAGAACTTACACAGCTTCCCCAAAACACTTGATTATATGGATGCTTTTTCAAAAGGCATGTATCGCAGGGCTGAAACCGAAAGCGTTTTTATAAAACCTTTTGTGAAAGCCGAGGCCAATCGTTTAACAACCTATGAAAATTTAATTTTCGATTATTTTGACTTCAAGATCATTATCAGCGAACAGGATCGCGATCTTATCTATCATAAAAACCGTAAAGACATTCTTGTTATACCAAACGGAGTTAACGAAGAATTGGTAAACGACACATCGCAATATGAACAAAAATATGACGTACTGTTTCATGGTAACCTGAGTTATATTCCCAATGTTGATTGTGTTAAGTACATCGTGACCGAAGTTATGCCTTTGCTTGTAAAATTCAGACCGCAAATAAGGCTTGCTATTTCGGGCGCAACACCTTCCAAAAAAGTAATTGAATTATGCAAACAGTTTCCCAACAATATTGTTTTATTAGGTTTTGTTGAAGACATTGTTGCCACATATAAAAGCGCAAAATTATTTTTCGCTCCCCTGCAAATTGGTACCGGGCTGCAAAACAAAATTCTTGAAGCCATGGCCTTAAACATTCCCTGTGTTACAAGTGAACTTTGTAACAATGCGTTAAAAGCTAAAAACGAACACCAGATCATTACCGGTAAAAAGCCAATAAATTATGTTAACGCTATTGTTAAATTACTGGATGAACCCGATTTTTCAAAAAGCATTGCTAATGAGGGCTATTTATTCGTTAAAAACAACTTTTCGTGGGAGAAAAGCACCCATGAGCTTATTGAACTTATTGGTAAAACCGAACAGAAATAGCTAAAATGGCTTACCTTTGCAACTATATATGACAGTATTAAAACTTGATAGCATAACCGAAGCCATTGAAGAAATAAAAAATGGTAAAGTCATTATTGTAGTGGATGATGAGGATCGTGAGAACGAAGGTGATTTTTTAACCGCTGCACGAAACGTTACACCAGAAGTCATTAATTTCATGGCAACACATGGCCGTGGTTTAATATGTGCGCCTTTAATTGAAAGTCGTTGCGAAGAACTTGGCCTTGATCTGATGGTCCAAAATAACAATGCTGCTTATGAAACTCCATTCACCATAAGTATAGATCTTATAGGTCATGGTTGCACGACCGGTATTTCGGTAAGCGATAGAGCAAAAACAATTCTTGCATTAATAGATCCGCAAACCAAACCCGAAGATTTGGGTAAGCCGGGACATATTTTTCCTTTAAAAGCAAAAAAAGAAGGCGTTTTACGTAGAGCAGGACATACCGAAGCGGCTATTGATCTTTCGCGTCTTGCAGGATTTGAATCGGCCGGTGTTATTGTTGAGATCATGAATGAAGATGGTTCAATGGCACGTTTGCCCGAATTAATTGAGATCGCAAAACGATTTAATTTAAAAATAGTTTCGATCAAAGACCTGATCGAATACCGTCTTAAAACCGAAAGTTTAATTGAAAGAACCGTTGTGGTTAACCTTCCAACTGTACATGGTGACTTTAAATTGCATGGCTTTAAACAAACCATGACCGGCCAGGAACATTTAGCGCTTGTAAAAGGCGAGTGGGAAAAAAATGAAGCAATATTAGTACGCGTACATTCAAGTTGTGTTACGGGCGATATTTTTGGTTCGTGTCGGTGTGACTGCGGACCACAATTACAAAAATCGATGGAAATGATAGAAGCCGAAGGAAAAGGTATAATCGTTTACATGAATCAGGAAGGAAGAGGCATTGGTTTATTGAATAAACTTAAAGCATATCAATTGCAGGAAGAAGGATTGGACACCGTTGACGCCAATTTAAAACTTGGTTTTAAAATGGATGAACGTGATTACGGAATTGGCGCACAAATTTTACGCGAGCTGGGAATTACAAAAATGAAATTGATGTCAAACAATCCACGCAAACGTTCGGGATTAACAGGATATGGATTGGAGATCGTGGAAACCGTTTCGATCATTATTCCCTCAAACAAACACAACGAAAAATATTTGGCTACCAAAAAAAATAAAATGGGGCACTTGCTATAATCAGTTGTCAGTGATCGGTACTTAGTTGTCGGTGACTAAAATGGGATTTCAGCGATTTTAAGAGCAGGCAAACAATGTACCCATACACTTTTCGGTCCGACTAACAACCAAGAACTAAGCACCGATAACTACTTTTAACATCCTTTAGGTTTCATTTAACACAGCTATGTTGATCGTGCCAATAGATTTGAGCAAAAAATTATTCTATGCAAAAGATCTGCGCAATTCTTTTTTCGGGCATTCTTTTATGTTCATGTTCGGACAGTCTTTCTGAAAACGAAAAAAATGAAAGTGCGGTTAAAGAAGTATCGGATGGAACTATTGTTTCGGGCAATAAAGCTAAGCTTATTGATGCCCACCTTTCCAAACTGGTGACTAATCAAAATTTTTCGGGTGCAATTTTTGTACGCGATCAAGGTAAATTGATCCTTGCAAAAGGCTATGGTTACGCTAACCGTGAAAACAAGATCCCATTTACCCCGCTTACACTTTGTTGCATAGGATCCATCACAAAGAATTTTACTGCAGCTTTCATCTTGAAACTTTACCAGGAAGGAAAACTAAAATTGGACGATAAGTTATCGCAGTATTTTGACAATGTTCCCAAGGATAAAAAAGACATTACCATTCATCAGTTACTCACCCACTCTTCCGGATTCCACGAATTCCTTGAGAATGACGGTGGTGATTATGAAAAGATAGAAACAGATCAATTTCTTAAACGCGCATTTAAAGAGCCGCTTGCATTCAAACCCGGTAGCAAAGCGATATACACCAATGTTGGTTTCACTATTCTTGCCATTATTGCAGAAAAAATATCCGGAAATACACATGAAGATCTTTTAGGTGAATTCTATTACAAGACCGATATGCCAAGCATAGGTTATGCAGCAAATACCGATTCATTGCGCATTGCAGTAGGTTATGAAGGAAAAAAACGTTGGGGAACACTACAGGAACGTTATAAAAAAGCGGGTGGTGGACCGTATTGGAATTTAAAAGGCAACGGTGGACTTTACGCTTCCTTGTACGATATGATAGTTTGGTCGGAACGGGAAAATGAAAAATGGCCACTGGTTGATTCGGTTCGTAAATTAATGTTCAAGCCTTATCTCGAAGAAGAAGGTATGCCCGGATTCTTTTTCGGATATGGTTGCAATATCACCAAATCAAAACGCGATACAAAACTCATCGATAACGGTGGCAGCAATGGTATTTATCACGCTCGTTTGATACGCTTACCCGAAGAAGGACTTGTGTTTTACATGGTAACAAATAACAAGGAATGCAACACCAATAACGTGTTGCCACAAGTAACGGAGTTGTATTTTGACGGACATGTTTCCGCTAATTCGGCAGCAAATCTCCAACGGTTCGAAAATCCCGGAGCCGAATTCATTTACAAGACCATTTTATTGAATGGGACCGATCACTTTACTAAAAACATTATGATCGACCTGAAGAACAACGGATTTGATTACCGCGATGACATGCTGTTCCTTGAAGCGGGACAATTGCTCATCAAAGAAAATAAAACAGACGAAGCATTGGCTTTATATAAACTTTACACGAAGGAATTCCCTAAGATCGTAATTGCATGGAATGATCTTGGCGAAGTGCATGTTATGATAGGAAATAAAGTTGAAGCGAAGAAATGTTTTGAGCAGGCATTGAAATTGAGACCCGAGAATGAAAGGGCTAAATCCATGTTAAAACAAATCGAAACATCAAAGTAAGAAGTCAGATTTTAGAAGTTAGAATAATTAGATAAACCAAGATTAAATAAGAAACTAATTATCACATCGACAAATTAGAATAACGCCTTAATTTTCTTGCGTCTTCCTCCTCTTCCATACGAAGAAGATTTGGTGTTTACCTTATAAAATGCGCCTAAGGTTAAGAACATAAAATTATCCTTATCAGTATAATCACCACGTTGTTCTCCCGGGGCAGTTGCATACGAATCACCACTTGCAGGATTAACAAAATTTCCAAGATTCGGATCGGCCATGGCTACCGTAGTGGGACCATACGCAGCTAACAATGCCGCAGGATCGTAATAAACTGTACTAACATCATCCAAATAATCGGTAAATGTATAATGTTGTGTAAATTCCATGTATATTCCCCACTGACGACTTACTGCTTTTCTTATACCAATACCCAAAGGTATGTCAACCGAAACGCGTTTGTATTGTTTAGGTCCGTTTTCCAATCCCTGTCCCTCGGTATGCAAATCACGTAAAAACACAGACTTTCC
>JAYUZA010000397.1:0-4632 GCA_043752145.1 Flavobacteriales bacterium | reverse complement strand
AAAATTTTGAGAAGTACAGGTTGCAAAATTTCCTTCCGATTCGTTTGTACCCCTGTCATCGTAACGTAAAACACCAATGCCGTTTTTCGTTAAGTAGTCGGCTAAAACCAAAAAGGGTTTATGGCCCATTAATTCTTCGTTGCGGTTTTGAGGTCCGCTGCCAGTAATTAATATTACTATAGGAAATTTGCCTTCTTTTTTTGGCAAGGTCAACGTTCCGGCTAACGTCACTTTTTCTTTTTCATTTTTGAATTTCACGTCTTCGGCATAATACGCGTAGGGTTGGATAGGTTCCTGTGGACGATTTATCACCTGTTTTTCTGCCTTTTCGCGCGATAAATTCATGGGAAATGTTTGTCCGCGCTGAATAAAATTTCCGACAAAAATGTTTTTATTGTTTAATTTGCCATTGTATTCGGCACCCATATCGGTCATCAAAAATGATATGATTGAATCTTTAAATCCGGTTGTTGAAACCGGAATTCCGGTAACTTTTTGATCGGGACTGTCAACGGTGGAGATAAGTCCGTCAGTATTTTTGGTTATGTTAAATGTTAAAGGTATTTGCATTCCCTGAACCGAAAGGATGCCGTACCATGCACCTGTAATGTCTTGTGCGAAGACAGAACCGGAAAACAATAAGATAAAGACGATTGAGATCGATTTTTTCATTGATGGTTTATTTACGAAAGTATTGTTTTTTATGGTTTGATGAATTTATTTTTTGTAAAAGGCGTAGATCAATTCATCAACATATTCGTTGTTCTTGAAAAGGGTGTTTTTAAGGCGTGCTTCGAGTATAAATCCGGCTTTTTCAAGTGCTTTTTGTGAGGCAATATTCGAGCCGAATGGTACAGCAAAAATTCGGGTTACGTCCCATGTTTTAAAACCATAATCGATCATTTGAGGGATTGCTTTTGAAATAATGCCTTTCCCCCAAAAAGGTTCAGCTAACCAATAACCTAATTCGGCATTTTTGCATCGTATATCCGTTTGCGGATGAATTCCAATTCCTCCGATCGCTTCGTCATTGACATCAATAGCCATTCTTTTTAACGGGTTGTCGTTCGTGGCCATGTTCAGAAAAATTTTCCCATTCTCACGAGTGTATGGATGTCCGAATTGATCGGTCATGTTTTTGGCAATAGCCGCATTGTTCGCATATTTAACCAGCGAATCAAGATCATTTATGTTCCATGGACGTAATTTAAATTCCATAATCCGAAAATTATTTCTTGTTTAATTTATTGTACGCCTGTTGCAGCATGTCTTTAAGCAGATCGGCCGGCACTTTTTTTAATTCCACATAGGTTGCTCCGGCTAATCCCCATTTGTTGGGCACGGGGTAAACAACGGCTTTGTCATAGGTGCAAAAAGTAGATTGATCTAAAGGTGTAAGCATAATACAGGCGCGGTTATTTTTAACATCAAGTGTTGTGAATATCTTTTTTTTGAAACGGAATGAAGTTTTTTCAAAATGTGGTTCTTCATTCGTGCCCGCAAACGCCAAGGCTATTTTTTTAAAAGAGGCAATTGTTATCATTGGTATTTTATCATTTTAGTTTGATAACATATAAAGCAGTTCCGTCAAAATCGTTGAAGTGTAGTGATTCCCCATCGTCTCCGTTGCGCTCGGTAAACTTAATGTTTTGGTATTTTAATTCTTTTTTCGCTTCTTCAAGATCATCGGTAGTAAAACCAATGGAAGTATTTCCTGAGCCATTATGGATTTCAGTGGGAATTGCAGGATGAAGCCCAAGCGTTAAACCCGGACCCTTTAATTGCGCGTAATGATCGTCCCATCGCTCTTTTACGGTAAATCCTAATGAAAGATAAAATGCAATGGACATATCCATGTCTTTTACCATTACGGTAATAATTGAGTCTTTGAGTAACATAGATTATTTTTTGGTTCTCAATAATTTTCAGAAAGCTAAAATAGTACTTTCCTAGAAAAGATCAATGTCGAAGTTCATTTTATTAGAAAATACTGACAAACAGTACAGCCTCCCAATGAAAATTCATTTCCTTTTTTTGTCATTGTTCTCCCAAATTGCCAAAGCGTATCAGGAAAATTATCCATCCACATATCTTTTATAACGTATAAGTTGGGTTGCTTAAAAACAGCTTCCGCCAAAGCCGGATTTCGCACCGAACCTGTTTTATCGTGCGGTGTTGATTTTATTTTATCGGGATTGGTAACTGAAGTTATGTAACCATTCCAATATTCGCCAATAATTCCGATCTCTCCCAATTGTTCAAATTCTGCCATAAGACCCGCCATTGGTTTGAGTGACTTAGGACTTACATATTTCATTGTAATTACCGGAGTCAGCGAGCCAATAAGTACAGTTATTACCAAAAGCGATCGTAAGTATTTTAGCGAATGACCTTTGATCTGCAATTGTTCAATACTAAGCAGAATGACCATTGACAAAGAAATATAACTGGCCACAAAATACCAACGGCCCATATTATTTGCCAGGACCCAGGAAGCAGTGAAAAATACGCCAATGATCAGGATGAAATCAAGTGCGTAGTAGGTGATCCATTTATGTTGAAGCAATTGTTTGAATTCTTTTTTCCAAACAATAAAGAGTAAAAAAGATAAAATAAACAGTGTAAATACATATGCAAAAATTGTCACGGCTATTTCATTCGCATTGTTGGTAAAAACATCGACCATTGAGTTTTTAACAATAGAAGCCGCTTTTTTCATGGCTTCAAAATCATTTACTTTAAAGTATTCCTTTACTTGTACTGTCGAAAAACTTCGGGCATAGGAAATAAAAGAAAATCCAACGAGCACCCCCGCCCCAATATAAGTAAGCACCAGGTTTGAGTAACTTGTTTTGGTGTTTTTCCAAAAATCAAAAATGATCCAAACCAACAATAATAATAAAATGCTTACCAAGGCAAGATCCGACATCCAAACAGCCATAATGAGAAATAAAACAGTTGCTGTGAGAAGTAAATGATTTTTGAGATCAAAAAACGGTTTATCGCGGTTCACTTTATTGAAAAGAAAAATGGCAAATGCTATCAAACAATATTCAACGCCAATGGGAAAACGAACCACATCAATAAAACGTTGGAAGGGAAGGAACAAAACAAGTGCGAAAATAATTTTGTAAAAATGCGATCTGAACAAACTGCTGAAACCTATGTATCCGAGAATTAATATTACGTAATTTGAAATTGAAACCGCCATTAAGGCCGAACAGTTAAATAGTTTTATGAATATCTGGCTAATTAGAGGAATAAGCGTGCCGCCACGGTCCTGACCCCAGCAATAAAAGTCGTTGGGCAGTTTATAGTAGTGCGCCATTAAAGCACTAAGAGCATCATCAGAATTAAGTAGCGGATAGTAGGCCGAAGAGTATAGGAAAAAGGAAACAAGAATTATTATCCCCAGAAGTAAATAATAGATAATATTGTTTCTTTTCACCTGAAGTACCGGGAATTTTTTGACTGATTAATTTTTTAAACCGCATTTCACGATTCTTGCCACCTGAATACCTCCGGTGGCCGAACTTATTTGCAGGATATACACTCCGTCTTTAATATTATTTATTTGAATACTCGCAGCGTGTGAATTGAAATTACCATTCAGCACGGTTTTTCCACTCATGTCAATTACTTTATATGCATAACGGTTGTTCTCATTCATGCGTACATTCACCCAATCGTTCGCGGGATTTGGATAAACACCCATTTCCAAGGGGTTAGTAGGTTCTTCTATGGCACTTAGATTGTCGGTGGTCCCGTAATATAGAGCCAGTCCGCCACGGTAATTTCCCATGATCAGGTCAGGCAATCCATCAGCATTCAATTTGTCAACGGCAACACCAATTCTTCCGCCAACTTTATTGTAATAGCCCATCGAATCAAGTAAAGTAAAGTTTCCACCTAAATTTCCATCAATGCTATCGAATTGATAAAGTATTCCGTGTTGTGCTCCCACAAATAAGGTGTACTCTCCAGCATTGTCATAAAAAGCAGGAACGCTGTAACCAATAGGAGTCCAGTTTTCGCTTACATCAATACCACCTAGGGCGTTTGTAATAAATGTAAACACCGGAACGGCTACGGTTCCTGTATTTTGATAATAATTTAATACCGCATTTTGTTCGCCTATTACAAGGTCAAGATCACCATCGCGATCAAGATCTACCATTGTTGGTGTTGCGTATTTTCCAACATCGATAATTGTTCCTAAATTATCAAGCATCAAAGGGGTGGTAAAACTAAACGAGGCGGGAAATCCTGCTCCGGCAGTGTTGTTGAAATAATGAATATTACCATCGTAATCGCCAACGATCATGTCTTCATCGCCATCGTTATCCATATCGCCAAAACAAGGATATAAGCCAACTTTACCAATGGCGGCAAATACGTTTGCATAATTGCTGTTTAATAGCGTATAGGTAGGTTGTGTTGCGGTTCCGGTATTCTGGTATAATTTAAAATTAGGAATGAAAATTCCCCCGGGATTAAAAATACCATAATTGGCAATGATAAGATCTTTTAATCCATCCATGTTATGGTCGAACAAAACAGGTAAGGCTCCTTCACCATTCTCAAACATGTCTTTTTGCATAAAACCGTATTCGGTATGCTGGAATACGGGCG
>JAYUZA010000396.1:0-4660 GCA_043752145.1 Flavobacteriales bacterium | reverse complement strand
TTTATCGGTAACATTTAGAGCCTCCGCCAATAAAGCCACCTCAAGCATTACCTGTCGTTCATCATGATTCATGTACTCGGTATTACCTGTTTTTTGCTGAAAATTGATCATGCAACGATTTACTGCCTCGGTACGGTTACCCTTGAATTTAACAGTTATCATCTTCTTCACTTTTTTGGTCATTTCAACAACAGTTACTGGAACTTTGATCCCTAAATTCATCCCAATATTACTATCGGTAAACTTTTCCAACACGCTTGCAGGCGAGCGATAGCCCTTTTTGGACGCTATTTTTTTACTTTCATTGGCAGCCAAAGCCGCTAGTTTTGTATCAAGCGGCCTGAACCCATAGCGGTAATAAAACCAAAAAGCACCCGACTTTATTCCATCCGGATTATCGGCTCCGTATTGATATGGCTCCACTTCAAAATATTTCACGCCAAAAGCTTGTCTATATACTCTCAATAACTGGCATAAAATAAATCCCGACTCCCCTCCTCTTAACGATTCGGAAATATTGATGCCAAACAACGAGCGTTCACCAAAAACCCATCCACCTCCGTAGGCTGCCTGAAATCCGTTTTTGAATAAAGTATAGCCAACATACGACTCTAACGGTAACTGACGGTTGGGAACCATGCCATAAATAGCAATGGAAATTCCTCTTTCCAGTTCATATATCCTGAATGACTTTTCATCCATAAAGGTGATCGGATCGGTCTCGCGTAAGGTTAAGGTCATGGAGTTTTTTACCACATCAATGGCCGATCTTGTTTGCATGGCATCCATTACTTTGGGTTGCGGCAATGCTGTATTTAATAAAGCTATATGATCAAAACGTTTTATTAATTCAGGATGTAAAAAAACATGGGGTACTTCTACCCTATTATACGCTTTTGAAAATGTTTTATTGGTTGGTGTTATGTTCACATAAATATCAAGCCCCTCAAATAAAAAGTCCTTTGCAAAGGGCGATCGGTTGAATTTATCGAACTGACCCAATAAAAAAGGAAGCTTGTCTTTTTCCGCGATCATTAAGGATTCCAGTAATTCATCGTTATCATGACCGGCTGCGGTTTCGCTCATCTCCAGCGATGGCAAGGTTAAACGTAAAGCATCGTTGAGATCGAATTTCGGATTCTCGTATCGGTCTAAAGTAGTTTTACAGTGCGGATGCTTCAATAACCAATGCAGGCAATCATGTGAAAACCCCATGAGGATATGCGAAAAAGGTAATCCAGAATTCAGGAAAAAATTATCGTCTTTGTTCTTTGCTTGCTGACAAAATTTGGTGATTCGAGCCAGTTCTTTTTCAGCAGTAATTAATACTTTTTGATCTGGCGGATAAGCGCAGGTAAATTGCAAAAGGTCGAAATAGACTAAAAGAGTTTTGTTTTTCTCCAATTTACAACCTTGCATTTGCTTTAGCAATTGAAGTTTCACGGCATTGCTTTCGGCATCAAAAAGTCCGGCTACTTTTTTGAATTTATTGAGTGGTTTATGAATTGGTTCTGTCATTTTATTTCACGAAGCTAAATAATACATTTTTTAGTTTTTCTACGGCAAGATAATCTTTGTGAGTACTTGTTTCATCAACAAGGCAATAAATATTTATATCTCCCTTTTTTGTACCGTATTCAATTTTACAGTCGAGTAAAACGGCTGTGTATGGACCTTCAAAATCATCTTGCTTTGGTAATTCAAGGTTTCTTAAAAGGTTGTTTTCATTAATGGTTTTAACCAATGTTTTGATCTGTGCTCTGGATAATTTTACTTCCTGTTTTTTATTGCTTTTACCCGACCGGTTATCGGCATAGGAATATTTCAACAGACCATCTTTCAATTCAAACGCTTCGCGCATGGTACGTGAGTCTTTTGATTTTTCGCGGGTGATATAGGATAAGTTTACATTTAGCCTGTTCTTATTACAGGCTAACCTAAAGGAGCCCGAAATAAGAAGTAAAACGATTAAGTAAGTAAAAACCCGCATAGAACTCATTTTTATACGCTGAAATTTACAGGATTTAAATTAACCAACGACAATTATTTTTTGATAATGCAAACTTTTCCCTTGCCTGCCGCAATTATCAAACTGCCGTTGCGAGCCTTTCGTACAACATGTAAATTTGCACTATTGGCCATGGGTTTCCAGTCTTTTCCTCCATTTAAAGATATATCACTGCCCGAGGGTCCAACCGCTATGACTGTATTTTTATTAATGAATTCCACACATTCGCGGTAACCTCCGGTTGGTGTTTTGGGAAATTTCCATATTTTTCCACCATTGGTTGTATAAAACACATGCTTTTCGGTTTGGGTTTCTTTTAAATAATCGCCACCAACAATAATTATTTTTTTAGTTCCCAAAAAAGCCAGAGAGAAAATGCCTTGTGAGTTTTCGCCTTGAAGGATAGGTGTTTTTATTAAATCCCACAACTGTGCATGTTTCCCATTTGTTATTAAGCCGGAATATTTTCCACCTGTTGCAATAAAAACCATCGATTGTCCAACACATCTTATACCGGTACCGCTTGCTGCAAATGAGGCTTCACCGTCAGCTAAATCAGGTGGATTATTTTCTTTCTCCCAGGTTAATCCTGCGTCCTGAGTCACAAGCATAAGCATTTTGTGTTTTATAGGATCACCATAGATCATCCCATTTGTGGAATTCCAAAAATCAATACCATCAAAAAACGCTAGTGAATCGGTATTACGATACACTTCATTCCATGATAATCCTCCATCAACTGTACGCAAAATATAAGCGGGAGAACCGGCATTTGCGACAATGGCCGTTTTTGCATCAAAAGCGTAAATACTTCTGAATTCAGTTTTTTCAAAACCTTTTATGGTACTGAATTTCCATGTATGTCCTCCATCAGTACTCAACCCTACACTACCCTTTGATCCGCCAAGCCACGCAACACTATCGTCAACTACCGACAATCCTCTAAACGAGTAATTGGAGTCTATCTTAATTTCAACTAAACTAAAACTTTGCGCAAAGACTTGTTGCGAAAGAATAGAAAAAAAAAGGAATAAACGCATTAGTGTAAATGTAACAGAAATATTAATTTATTGAACCAATGAAACAAAAAATGCCGTCACCCTAAGGTTAAACGGCATTTTTTTCTGGTTTATAGTTTTATTTAAAGGGATAATTCACACCCTTTTTATTTGTCTTGGGAATCACACCCACACCCCCCGGACAACGGACAACGAAGTACGGACAACGATTTTTTTTACTTACTGAAGACTATTTTTTGTGTTTTTTGTATTAGTTTATCGCCAACAATTGTGATGAAATAAACACCTTCGCTCAAGTGTGAAGCATTCATATCAAGGGTTATTTTATTCTTAATTGTATATGTTCCGATAATCTTACCCAATACATTGCTTAATGTTACCGAACATGCTTCGTGATTTCCTTCAACCGAAATGGTAATTGACCCACTTGTAGGATTAGGATATACATTAAAATTGAATGCGTTTGAATTATCACTTATTGCGGTTGGACCGGTTAAGGTTAAACAACCGCTGGTATCAGAACAACCATTGGCATCGATAGCAACAAATGAATAGGTTCCTGCACAAAATCCGCTGGCCGGTGGAGGAGTTGTATTGCCTGTTGATAAACCTGTAGTGCAATTGATCCACTCATAGGTATAACCCGGAGTTCCACCTGTAGCAGCACCGTTTATGACACCGTCACACGCAGTTGATGTTGTTGGATTTGATCCAAGAAAAATAGTAGTTATAACAGCTGTTGGTTCGGTGACCACAAATGTAAACGTAGAAGTACAACCAACCGCATCGTAAATATTGGCTACGTAAGTCCCTGCACATAGACCCGGTATTGATATTACGCTACTGCCCCAATATAGTGTTGTACCTACTGTGGCATCATAAGGCATAGTTCCACCTGTTACACTAATTTCCACAAACCCATCGCATACACCGTTACATGAAGGTGGTATACTTGAACTTACTGTTGGAATTAAAGCACAACCTGAAGACGGAACAACTATTGTGGTACAGGCAACGCATCCATTAGCGTCCATTACACAAACATTATAGGTTCCAGCACATAACGAGCCGAACGATGACGCTCCACCGTATGTTACGCCACCATCAATTGACCAGGTATATGGCGATGATCCTCCACTTGAACTTGTATTAATGGCTCCATTACAACCTGAAGTAGCAGGTGTAACCGTTGCACCAACATTCATAGCTATTGGCGATGCTATTGTAAATGCTAGGGGATAAGTGCATCCAACTGCGTCAGTAACAATAACAGTATACGAGCTGGCACATAAACCTGTTAATGTTATGCTGCTTGTAAATGTGGTGGTGGTTATACCAGCTCCGGTAATAACATATGGCGGTGTTCCTAACGTAGCGGCTATTTGTGTAGTTCCATCACAACTACCAACGCAAGTTTCTGCTGTCATTCCAAAAACCGTGGCAACCATTGCGCATGAACAACCAACGGTAACCGATGTTGTAGCCTGACAGCCATTTATATCTTGCGCAATTACACAATAAGTCCCACAAGCCAATCCTGTAAAATTAGGAGAAGTTTGGAATGTTGGTCCGCAATCAATTGAATAACTATATCCTGGTGTTCCGCCTCCTGCAGAAACCGTTATTGTGCCAT
>JAYUZA010000395.1:0-4681 GCA_043752145.1 Flavobacteriales bacterium | reverse complement strand
CAAAAACAGATAACGTTCTTGTTGGTTATGATACTGCTAAACCAAATGTTACTTTGCCTTTGCCTCCATACGTTTTAACCTGCGATGATTCTGTTATTACTTTAACAGGCTCTTCTTCCGATCTTCAAACAGTTTTGAATTGGAGAAATGTTTTGACCGGAAATTTATTTTCGAATCCGATAAATGTAAATTCACCCGGTCAATATATGTTTATTGTTACCGATACCTTGAATGGTTGTCCGGATAGCTTACCCTTGATAGTTTCCTTATATCAGCCAATACCAAATATTAAAATTACAGGCTATGCCTCAATCCCAACAAGTTCTCCGATCGATACAATAACTTGTTATGATCCCTATTTTGATTTTGTAAGTTATAGTGATACAGTAAATACAGTTGTTTATTTTACCGACACTTCACAAACATTAAATTATGGAGATTCAATTCATGTTGATAGTAGCGGATTTTATTATCTGGTGGCTACAAATATGGTAACCGGTTGCGAAAATTTCACTGGATTTTATGTCAGTGAATTCACGAATATACCTGATTTGATATTGCCAACTTCTCCTGAAATAAATTGTTCGGTCGATTCAGTAATTTTGGACGCAGAAACAATTTTGATAGGAACTCAGCTAACGTGGAGCGGTCCTTCAATCACGAATGCTCCTGACCCGATCGTTGCTTTTGTACCCGGATATTTTGTAGCAACGAATTTGGATCCCACTAACGGGTGTTTTAAAAAGGATAGCGTTTTAATTTCATATGTTCCCGAAATATTGGTTAATGCAGGAATCGACACAACCGTTTGTAATACGACCACTTTAACTTTTACGGCTACTTATGTCGGTTCTTTTTCCGGCATTACATATTCATGGAGTAATGGCGATTTGGATTCAGTTACAAGTGTAAGTGCGGGCCCGGGCCTTGCAACAATCGTCACTGTTAGTGAATCCGGAGGATGCGTAGGTATTGATACGGTTTTTACGAATGTTCCTAATATTCCAGTGGATTCGATCGTTTCATTTAAACCCTGCGGTAATGATTCAACAGGACAAATAGTTGTTTATCTTTCCAACGGTTTGGCTCCTTATACCTATTCGCTGGATGGAATTTCTTATCAGATTTTATCTCAATTCAATAATTTACCAATTGGAACCTATAACGTTTATGTTAAAGATAGTTTGGGATGTGATTATCTATTTTCAACTGCAATTACTGCGAATTCAAGTTTACCACAACCTTTTTTCCTTAACTCAACTTACAATTCTATAAACGATACGATAGTTTTGGTTGACGTGTCAACCCCAACGCCTGATTCAATTCAGTGGATCTTGCCAGTGGTTTTTGATCTAATCCAGGAAGGCTCTGCAGCTTTGATCAGATCGAACGATACTGGTGTATTTCAAATTACCATGCGTGCATTTTATTCTACTTGCTTAATTGACACTACCAAACTTATTTATATCAGGGAGTTCGATCCTTCGTTAGCAAATTTGATCAACGAAAACGGAATTAAGAAATTAATCTTGTATGCGAATCCCAATAACGGGATCTTTACTGTTGAATTGGAATTTTATAAAAAACAGGATTACTCCATTGGAATATATGATGTGAATAGTACTGACTGGTTTAATGATTTTGTGAGTGAAAGTTTTGGAGACACGTACACTATTGACATTTCTTCGGCAGTGAACGGAACTTATATTTTAAGAGTCGTAAGCGAATTTGACAGCAAATCAATTAATTTTATAATTCAGCATTAGGAGTTTGTTTTTTTTAAAAAGACATAAAGTTGTTTGCTTGTTTCTGATCTTTATGGGTGAGTTTGTCAATGCCCAAAACCTTGAAAAAATTGGTCAAAAGGATTTTATGACTATTCATGGAGGGATAAATTTCAACACGGTGAATTATTTTGTGAATGGAATGGAGTCACGAAGAGATCCCTTTACCTGGTTTGCCAGTGGCAATATTACGGTAAGTTTGTTGGATGTAGCGATTCCGTTAACGTATAGCTATTCAAATTTGGGAGGTAAGTTTACTCAACCGTTTAATCAATTTAGTTTACACCCAACCTATAAGTGGATCAAAACGCATATTGGTTATTCTTCTATGAATTTTTCGAATTATACTTTAGCGGGGCATTTGTTTTTGGGAGGAGGGGTAGAATTAACTCCCGGAAAATGGAATATTCAATTGATGGGTGGAAGGTTGAATAAAGCTGTTGAATACGATGCGGTGATTGACAATATAAATCAAATTACTTATAGACGGCTAGGGTATGGAATGAAAGCCGGATATAAATCGGGTGAACATGAAGTAAACCTTATTTTATTTAAGGCTAACGATGAGGCAAATTCATTGCTTTTTGTTCCCGTTAACTCATCGATTAAACCAAAGGATAACCTCGTATCAAGTTTAAACGGAAAGACAAAAATTTTTAAAAATATTTTATTAGAGGGCGAATATGCTTTTTCTGCACTTACCGAAAACATGCGTGATGAAACTGAGGTTGAAAAGGGATTTGGTTCAAAATTGATTAATTCATTATTGCAGGTGAACTCTTCAACGGTTGGGTATAATGCGTTTAAGGGGTCTGTTGGATATAAGTTTACAAAATGTGAAATAAAGGCTAATTACGAACATATTGACCCGGGGTATGCAACACTAGGCGGATATTTTTTCAATAATGATCTGGAGAATTATACGCTTTCATTTAATGCAAACGTTTTAAAAGGAAAATTGAATTTTGGAGTAAATTCAGGATTGCAGTACAATAATTTGGATGGTCAAAAAGCCGCAACAACAAAAAGGCTCGTAGGAAGTATAAACGCCTCGGCTTCAATTACACAAAAGATAAATATAAACGGAAGTTATTCCAATTTTAGCAATTTTACACGCAATCGTTTAAGGTCAGATCCTTTTTACACTCCTTTGGGTGATACACTTAATTTTTACAACCAAACCCAAAATGCTTCATTGGCTTCGGTTTTTCAATTTGGAAGTAATACAGCTAAACAAAATATTCAAGCCATGTTTAATTATAATCAAAGCGTTAATGTAAGTGGCGGATTTAGTTCGGCAGGTATTTATGGAATAGGAGCGCCCACAGGTGTTAAGTTCAATGTATATACTTCCAATTTAGTTTATGGAGTTCAGTTGACTAAGGTTAAATTGAGTGTTGCGGGTGGAGTAAACGCCAATCTAACACAGTTACCGACAGGAAACAATTTATTTATTGGCCCAATGTTAAATGGTTCCAAGGCATTCTCTAAAGGGTTTAGCGTGAACGTAGGCTCTGTTTACAACCGCCAGTATAATTCTGCTGAATTGATCAGCAATGTATTTAATCATAAGCTTTCTGTTTCCTTCAAGCCAAAACCAAAGAACCCAAATTATGGTAACATAAGTTTCAGCTGCAACGCCAACTGGATGCAAAAATTACCGGTAAATAATTTAACCAATAAAATAAATGAGATCAATGTTTTTTCAGCGCTTGTTTATACATTCTAAAAAGTGTTACTTAACTTTTATAGTTATTTTTTTGACAATGTGTCAAAACTCAACCGCACAAAAGGTAAAGGACTATGTTCTCAATGTAGATTACCAGGCAGTACCACCGTATAATTTGCATGTTGAGCGGGTTCAATATCTGTATAAAATTAAAGAAGAATATATTGACTTTAATAACCAGATCAAAACTCTGGAAACATGGAGTACCGGCAACAGTGACCGAACCGGTTTTTACAATGCCAATTTGCCTTCGCTTGGTTTTTTTACGCATTGGAAAAAACAGGTGGATGGAGCTTATAATGTTGATATAAATATTGGCTTGCCGATGCTGCAAAGCAAGAATTTTAAATCAGTCACGCGGCAAAACACAGCAAATCCTGCAGCATCGGCAATTAATGCAATTGTGTATGAATTAGCGTACTCCATGCCCTTTACGGTGATAATGAAAAACGCTAAAGACTCGATCGTATTTGATGAAAGAGCCGTTTTTGAGAGACCAATCACGTTGATCTTTCCGGATGATTTTGCCAGCGTAATTCCTAACCACCAAAGCTACATTTCACAACAAGCTGTTGAGGCACTTTACTTGCAAAATGCACCGAATATCGAAAAAATGGTAAAGGATAAAATTATTGCGAATCATTTTAACCAGTTTTCGAAAATTCTTAATAAACGACACGATGAAGTCAAAGGAAATATGGGTTTTGAATTTTATTATTTGAAGGACCGAAAGGTTGAGTACCCCGCCTTTGATTCGGCTTTAGCCATTATGAAAGTTGTTTGTGATAGTATAAAGCAAAACCAAAAAGCTAAGAATTATAGAAACTGGCATACGCCTTACATTAAGCAACAATTAGAAATTGTTGAGGGAATTATTCAGCGTTTATCTATTGAATATATTGAGAAACATAAAAACAAGCTAATTGATGATGATCTTGCTAGGGAAATAATTTTCGGGCTGAACAAAAACAGGTACGTTGTTATGATGCTACAAAACCGGTATGATGAAGCTTTGGCAGAAATTGAAGATTATATTGCCAAAGAAAAGTACGACAAAGAATTTAGCTATATGTACCTTGACCGCATGCGCACCTATTTTAAAGAGGAAAAACGCAGGTATGAGAATAATAAGAAATACTATAAGTGGGAGTAAAACCTAAAATCGCTT
>JAYUZA010000394.1:0-11466 GCA_043752145.1 Flavobacteriales bacterium | reverse complement strand
CAATCTCTTAGTAAAATGTTTAATCATAAAAGCTTTAATAAATAATAAAATAATAGTAAAAAAGGAAGAGTGGCTTTCCGGAATGCGAATAAAAGCGAAACCCAAAATGGGTGTGTGTGTTAACAGAGCAAGGCCGTAAAGTTAAGTTAACTCTTCACAATATCTTCATTTTTGTTAAAATCTTTTTTGATTAAACCAAAAATTATTTCGTAAGAACTGTGTATTATGTAATTAAAAAGTTCATTTTAGCAACAGCACTTCTAATTTTTTTGGTATGGACATTTATTTGCGTAGAAATACGTTAAGTAAATTGATTTAGTGATTTTCAGTAAAAAGCCCCGTAAAATCAAGGATTTTTTCATCTTCGGGTGTTTTTAGACACCTAAACTTAAGTGTACTTAATTCATTTTCAGACGAAATGAAAGCGCTATCTTTTATGACGGTAACTATCCTGCAAAATAAATGTTAATATTGGCATCGATTTAGCTTTATGTTTAATTTATTTGATTATAAATTAAACTAAAAAACTATTTATGATCTTTGGAAAGTCAAAAATTGAGAATGGAAAAAAGAATGGAAAAAGTATTTATTACAGGGGCAGATGGAATGTTGGGCAATGCTATTTGCAGAAAATTAATAGATCAACACTATTCGGTAAAAGCACTTTGTTTAAACAATAAAAACAGTCATACACTGGAAGGTCTTTCCATTCAAATTGTATTCGGTAATGTGATGGACAAACAAATGTTATTGAAAGAAATGCAGGATTGTTCTTACGTAATACATGTTGCTGCCCTTACCGATTTGTGGCCACGCAGAATGAAAAGAATTGTTGATGTAAACATGGATGGTACAAAAAATGTGATGGAAGTTGTGCAGGAACTGAATTTAAAAAGAATGATAAATGTAAGCTCAGCCAGTTCGTTTGCACCAGGTCCGTTAAACGATCCCGGTAATGAGGAAAGCCCGTTTACAGGTTGGACGTATGGAATGGATTACCTTGAATCAAAATATAATTCACAAAAGTTATTGATCGAAGAGCATAAAAGATCGGGTTTCCCTGTTATTGTGATTAACCCTACTTATATGATAGGGGCTTATGATTCGGGACCTTCGTCAGGTAAAATGATCATCGGTTTGTTTAAAAAGGCAGTTCCCGGCTATTCGGCAGGAGGAAAAAATTTTGTTTGCAGTAAAGATGTTGCCGCTGCCGTTGTAAATGCGTTAAAGATGGGACGAGAGGGTCAGTGTTATATTGCAGGAAATAAAAACATGACGTATAAAGAATTTTTTATGGTGGTATCAAAGCACTTGGACCGCAAGTTCACCTTAAAGCGACTACCTTCATGGCTTATCTTATTTGTTGGTGCCATAAATTCGTTTTTTGCACGAATACTTCGCAGACCACCAAAATTAAGCTATGGGATTGCACGCCTTAGTTTGGTTAGTCAGTATTACTCACCCGAAAAGGCACGCAAAGAATTAAACATGCCGCAAACACCGCTTGAAACCGGAATAAAAGAGTGCCTTGAATGGTTTGATAAAAACGGATATTTGAAATGAGTTACGAAGAATTTTATAAAGACAAAGTTGTAATTGTTACAGGTGCCTCAATGGGCATTGGAAAAGAGATTGCGTATCAGGTTTTGAAGTTTGGCGGAAAAGTAGTTATCACGGGAAGAAATAAAGAAAGACTGGAAGCCGCATGTAAAGAATTGGGAAACTCAACGAATATTTTAATTCATCAGGGCGATGTTACCGATTATGACAGCAACGTTGAATTGGTAAATAAAACAGTTCAAAAATTTGGTCGTATTGATGTGGTCATTAATAATGCCGGCTTATCCTGTTTTGGTGAAATGGATATTATGAAACCACACGTGGCAAAAGAAATTATTGATGCAAATATATACGGATCTCTTTTTCCATCAATGGCTGCTTTACCCGAATTGAAAAAGTCAAAAGGGTCGATCATGTTTTTATCAAGTCTGGCAGGATTTCACGGACTTCCGCAATACTCGGCTTACTCGCTTTCCAAAATGTCGTTAAAAGCCATGGCACAAAGCATGATGGTTGAATTAAAGGCCCATCAGGTACAAGTTGGCATAGCCTATGTAAGTTTTACGGAGAACGAAACACAGAAAAAAACTTTGTCGCCAACCGGTGAATGGGTTGATGTTCCGGCCCGCTCAAAAAAGCTTACCGTTAGCAGAAGCGAAACTGCATTAAAAATTTTAAACCAGATCAAAAACAAACGTTTCACAAAAACACATTCGTTTCTTGGGAATTTTACCAATTATGTTTCGCGACATTTCCCACGATTGACCTTAGCATTGTTCAAATGGAATTACAAGCGAACAAAAGCGCAGGAGCATTCCAACAACAAATAATTTTCTAATCTTCGGCCAGTACAATTAATTTATCTCCGGTGGTGAAAGTAAATGGTTTTGATTTAACCGGATTTGCATTGATGCCATATGCTTGCGAACTGTCCTGCGAAAGAGAGGCAATTCGATAACCAATAGCGGTTTGTCCTTTTCGTTTGGCACTTTCCAAAACAGTATAAAAATCAACTTTCTCACCCGGCTTAATGTAATCACTCATGGGTTTTAAGTAAATTTCACTTCCATCGGTATCAAAAAGGTCTTCAAATACCCTCATCAAATATTTGTTTTCTGAAACTTGTGACATCAGTAAGCTTATAAGCTTATCGCTCACAATAAAATCATCGGCCTTTGTTACTTCGGCCAGATCACGGTTGCGCAGATCGAGCATTTCGCTAACAATTTTCATATCCTTACCCGTTTCTTCCATAATTCTGCGAATGTGTAGTAATGAGATCAATGTTTGCGCATCGGCATCCTGCATTTCCATTTCCTCTTTATAGCAAAGTAACTGAACGCTGTTATAAGAGGTTACATCTAATCCATCTATCACATTGCGCGCGGTTGTATCGGCATGTTCAAATTCAAGTTTAATGTTTTTCAATGTTTTTGCAATGCCCGATATGCTTTCTGAATTATCAAAGGTCGACACCACTTTCATATAAGAGCCTTTGCTTACATAATTATCCATTTCACGAATGATGACCAGCGCCCGTTTATTCCATCCAAGCATCAAAATGCGCTCCGATTCCATTTTACCCGAATTTAAATTCACAATGGCATTTTCATTTATTGTATATGTTTTTTCTTTTGAAACGATCATTGTATCATCATCTTCGGTAATGGCAATAATTTTATCTCCCTGCTGAATTGCATAATCCATAGCCGGATTTATTTTCACTTCACCATTGGCAAATTGCAATCCCATAACAGTTGAATCGCCATAGGCAAAAATAGCATCGCCAAATGTTTTTCCAACTAAACTCTTTTCATCGCTGAAATAAATTTCGGCTCCATCAAAATCCATCAATTCAGTGTAAACAATACTTAAACCGCTTTGACGCGATGTTTGTACCATGATTCTTCCGATCACATCATCGGTCAATACCAATTCAACTTCATCTTTACCCACCATTTTTGCTACTTCCAGATTTTTTTCGTCTTTTATTTCGGCAATAATATGATAGGGTTCTTCTCTGCGTTCGGGATTATTGGTAATGGCCAATATGGTTTTTATGGTCAACGGATCGGCATTTCCTTCTTCGGGCGCTAATACAATAATTGATCTTGATGCTTGTGGGTTTACGATGGCAAGGTCAACAAGATCGTTTGGACTTCCCTGACGGCAAATAACCTTTGTATTTCCGAATCGTTCTATTTTATTTCGCACCTCATCTTCCATTTCCACTTTTTCCTTATCGGCTAAAATAACGATACGCGGATTTTTTTGATTTTCATTGGCAATGACCAATTCAGAAATGATGGTGAATATTTTTGACGACCATCCCAGAATAAGTGTATGATTTTTTTCGATCACAAAACTTTTTCCTTTACGCAGGTCTTCAAGTTTGTCATTAATACCGTTGGATAAAACCCCGATCAAGGCCGAGAAAATCAAAATACCGGCAATGGTAACAATTAATCCCAGCGTTCGGTAGGCCGCTCCTTCATCACTGGCAACAGTTCCGGCATCCATACTTCTCATAAGGCTTTGCCATACGCCTTCACCAAAACCTACCTGTTCGGTTGTTGCTACTGGTGCAAGTTGAAAAATCGCGATAATGCCTGCGGCAACCAAAACCACGAGCATTGAAATAAATGCTAAAAGCCCCATCATGGCAATAGGTCCTTTGCTCATAAGGTTGTCGAACTTGTAGCGAAATTTTTGTTTGAAGGTTACTTTTTTCATAGGATTATTATTCGAAATATTATGCAAATAAAAAAGGGTTTCAAACTTATTACGTCTAAAACCCTTTCTTCTCAAGCTCCTCGGGCTGGGCTCGAACCAGCGACCCCATGATTAACAGTCATGTGCTCTAACCAACTGAGCTACCAAGGAAAATCCCCTTAAGGGGTTGCAAATATATAAAATTCCCCCAAAACCGAGTCCTAAGACAAGTTTTTTTTGTTTGGGTGCAATAACTTGGTTATCCTTGCATTTCATTAAAACATGGTAAAGAAAGTAGCAGTCATAGGAGCGGGGCCTGCAGGTATTACGGCAGCCTACGAATTGGCTAAAGCCGGCATTTACGTTGAGGTTTTTGAAGCAGCATCGCAAGTTGGTGGGTTAGCAAAAACTATTGATTTGTGGGGGCAACGTGTTGATCTGGGTCCGCACCGTTTTTTCAGTAACGACACGCGCATTAATAAAGTTTGGCTTGAGGTTGCCGGCAAAGATTACCGGATGGTTGACCGTCTTACCCGTATTTACTACAAAAAGAAATTTTATTTTTATCCTATAAAAGCTACAGACGCGCTTAAAAAACTAGGTTTTTTTACATCGGCAGCCTGTTTTTTTAGTTTCATGTGGCAAAAAATTGTGCCAATCAAACAGGATGGCACGTTTGAAAACTGGGTAGTAAGCCGTTTCGGACGAAAACTCTTCAATATATTTTTTAAAACATATTCCGAAAAACTTTGGGGAATTTCATGCAAAGAGTTAGATGCCGATTTTGCCGCACAACGTATAAAAAAGCTCTCGCTTTGGGAAGCCATGAAAAATGCCCTGACAGGAGGTAAAAACAACAAGCATAAAACATTGGTCGATCAGTTTGCTTTTCCAACAGGAGGAACAGGAATGATATATGAGCGCATGAAAGATTTTGTAATCTCAAAAGGCAATAAAGTTTTTTTAAGCACATCTGTTAAACGCGTTTTATCAAAAAACGGAAAAGTTACTTCGATTGAATTGGATAACGGACAAATTACTGAATACGATCATGTGATCTCATCAATGCCGGTAACATTATTGGTAAACCGACTGCCTGAAACGCCTCAGCATATTTTGGATTTTACCAAGTCACTCAGGTTTAGAAATACCATTCTTGTTTATTTGCACGTGCAAGGAAAAGATCTGTTTCCCGATAATTGGCTGTACGTTCACAGCGCAGACCTTAAAATGGGTAGAATTACCAATTTCAGAAATTGGGTGCCCGAAATATTGAATGGAAAGGATTCAACCATAGTAGTATTGGAATATTGGTGTAATGATGAAGATCCTGAATGGATCGATACGAATGAGAATTGGATAGAATTGGCAAAAGCTGAATTAAATAAAACGGGACTGATCAAAGAAGCACCCATTACCGATGGACATGTACATAAAATAAGCAAGTGTTATCCGGTTTACAGCACGGGCTATAAAACGCATTTAAAACCTGTTGAGGAATACTTGAGCACAATAAACGGTTTAAGTACAATTGGCAGATATGGATCATTTAAATACAACAATCAGGATCATTCAATTTTGATGGGTTTATTGGCTGCCGAAAATATTGTGAAGAACACAAATCATAATTTATGGGAAGTTAATACCGATTATGATGATTACCAGGAACAGTCAATAATAAGTGAATCGGGATTAGTTGAATCAAAATAGCCTTATTAAAGCCGGAAATTCTATAAAATAAAGCTTACGTATTACAATTATGGGCAGAATTAAATTATACTTTGATTATCTCAAAAAGCATAGTGGTTTTATAGCGAAACTATTTACGTTCTCATTTATTGCACTGTTTTTTATAGGCCGTTCGTTCAATGCCGTGGACCCATATCCAACGGGCGATGGTCCTGAGTATATTCTTGTAACCGAAGCTTTATACAATCATTCCTCTTCCGATATCAGACCCGAAGATTGTGAATCCTTCAAAAAAGCGTATGAAAAAGTAAAGCCATGGAATGCGTTTGCGAAACAATCAAATATTGAAAAGATCAAAGCATTTGTTGCTACAAAGGGCCTTAATTCAGGTGATTTTCATGAAGGAATATACAGTGACGGTGATGAAAACAACTATTCATATCATTTCTTTTTTTACTCGCTGGTAAATTTGCCCGGCCGGTATATTAACGGGTGGGTTGAAGCAGATCCCTTGAAGAGTTTTATCGTTACAAATGCTTTTCTCATTGTCATTACCTGTTTTTTCATCTTATTTTTTTCTACATTCAGTGTATTTCTAACCATCACAATTGCTTTTTGTTTTTGTTTTTCATCTGTCTATTGGTATCTCGGATGGATTCATCCCGAAGTATACACAGTTTGTTTTGTTACGCTGGGCTGCTGGTTCTTTTTTCAAAACCGACTTTTTTTAGGTTTATTATTGGTCGTTATTGCATCGCTGCAAAATCAACCATTGGTCGTTTTGATTGTTTTTATGGGTTTAAAAATAGTGCTGCAGGAAAAATTTACCCTCAAACTGGCAATGAAACTCCTTTTGGTTGGTTTGTTATTTTTATGGCCTTCCACCTTTTATTATTTTCATTTTGGCACCACCAATTTAATTAAAGATGCGGGTTTTCTGGATACGGCTTATATAACATCAACACGTGTTTTTGGTTTTTACTTTGACGTGAATCAAGGTATGATATTAGCAATACCGCTTGCATTGATAGTATACTTTTTTATTGTTATACGGTATTGGATACTATTCATGTTCAAAAGAGAAAAATTCAACTATGACATGTTGCTTTTATTTTTTATTATAGCAATGTCATGTATAGTGGCAACCATGTCAAACTGGAATCACGGCCAGGCGATCATTAATCGTTACGCAAGCTGGTTCAGCGCCATTATTCTTATTCATCTTTTTTATCTGCTAAAAAAATGGAATGAAAGAACGATGCTTATAACCATAAATTATATTTTTTTCACGCAGGTTGCAACAACATTATACCACGAACAGTTTAATCTGTATGATTGGGATCAGGCAAAACATAAACCATTGGCTGAGTGGTTTCTCTCCTATCATCCGGAGATGTATAATCCCGATCCGCAAATATTTATTGTTCGTACCTCAAACAGCTACAGAGTTAATGAATACGTTTCGCCCGTATTTTACGTGCGAAAAAAGGATTATATCATTACCAAAATGATAGTACATGAAAACAGAATGGATTCATTGGTAAAATTTGGATTTCCGAAAGAAAGGATCAATGAGCTTAAGGCAGAAAAAACTTTTGTGAACGGGTGGACTTATATCAACAGGGGAGATATTGATTTTCCTATTGACTTTGTAAAGGTTTGCACCCATATGGATAATCTTAAAATAGGTGGAATTGAAATTGCCATACGCAATTCCCCACAGTGGTTGAAGAGTGTGGAGTTAAAAGCGAAGGCAGCGAATTTGACCATTGATGAAATGATACGCATGGATGCCAAATATTTATACGAAATACAAAAAAGCAAAGAACAATGATATTTTTAAATCTACTGCGAGTTCACCAATGGATAAAAAATGCGTTCATGTTCGCACCACTTTTTTTTTCAGGAAGAATTCTCGACTCAACTAAATTAATCGAAGTGCTATCCGGCTTCGGTCTGATGTGTTTATTGTCAAGCAGCGTTTACATTTTGAATGACTTACTGGATCTTGAATCAGACCGGCAGCATCCTGTTAAAAGGAACAGGGCTTTAGCCTCAGGAAAAATTAAGAGGGCACATGCAGTAATTCTTATGCTCATGTTTGCTTCATCGGCATTGATCGCAGCATTTTTAGTCGATCCTGTATTCTTCTATATTTTGTCGGCTTATGCAGGAATGAATGTGCTATACAGTATCGGATTAAAAAAAGTGGGTCTGCTTGATATTTGTATCATTTCATTCGGATTCGTATTGCGGGTTTTAGCAGGTGGAACTTTATCAGATACCGAAGTTTCGCAATGGTTATACATTATGACTTTCCTCCTGGCGCTTTTTATCGCTTTGGCCAAACGCAGAGACGACCTGGTGATCTATTCCGAAACAGGGACCAACCTTCGTCAATCAATTCAGGGATATAATATGGAGTTTGTTTCTGGCGCCTTAATGATCCTGAGCGCGGTATTAATGGTAAGTTATTTGATCTATATAACCTCACCTGAAATACATCTTCGTTTCGAGGGTAAACCTGTTTATATTTCGGCTCTGTTTGTTGCAATAGGCCTTCTTCGATATTTGCAACTGACCTTGGTATATAAAAAGAGCGGCTCACCGACCAAAGCACTTTTAACCGATTTTTTTCTGAGCAGTTTGGTACTTGGCTGGATCATTTTTTTTATGATAATTATTTATATCTAGCAAATGCTGACCAATAAGGAAATAGTAAAATTTTTGAAGTCAAAGGCTACCAATGCAGGATTTATTGATCGGCTTAAAATTCAGTACCGACCTTTTATTTGTCCTTTCGGAATACTACTTGATCTTGCCGAAGGTAAAAATTCGGCTTTCGATATCGGATGTGGATCAGGTCAGTTTTGTATGTTACTTGAAAATTTTACACCGGTAAATAAAATCTGTGGCATTGAGATAAATGAGCGACTTGTAAAAAACGCACAGGAACTTAGTCCCGCCAATTCAAAAAAAGAACTAACGTTTTTGTCGTTTGACGGAAAAACAATTCCCGATTCAATTGCCAACTATGAAATTGTTTACCTTATTGATGTTTTTCATCACGTGCCGCTTAAACAGCAAACCGCTTTTATTCAGGAAATATATAAGAAAATGAGTAGTGGCTCGATATTGGTTTTCAAAGATATTAATAAAGCAAGCCCCTTGGTTATATTTAATAAAATACACGACCTTGTTTTTGCAGGTGAAATAGGTCGCGAAATGTCATTTAAAAAAGCGACCGAATTACTTTCAATGACCGGATTTAAAATTGAGAAAGAGTTTAAGAAACGGGTTTTTGTTTACCCGCATTATTTTATTTTGGCAAGAAAATGAACGGTCCTATTTATACACGCGCTGCATAAACATGAGTAAAAAACTTGTTATATTTGATTTTGATGGAACCATTACCAAAAAGGATACGTTTATAAGTTTCCTCAGGTTTAATACAACCTCGGGCGGCTTTTTTTTAAAATTGATAACATCAATACCTGTTTTATTGCTTTATTATTGCAGGATTGTAACAGCTGCAAAATTGAAAGGGACCTTATTGAAGAGATTTATTTCGGTTAAGAATGAAACGGACTTATTGACAGTTGGCGAAAAATTTATTGATAATTTGATAAAAAGGGGAGAGATAAAAAATGATCTTATGGCAAGAATCAGGGAGTATCAAGAACAGTCGGCCGAAATATGTATTGTATCGGCATCACCCGATATTTGGATAAAACCCTTTTGCGACAGGTTTAATATTAATTACCTGTGTACCGAATTGGAATTTGACAAGGAAGGGAGTTTTACGGGAAAAATAAAGGGTGAGAATTGTAACGGGATCGAAAAAAGGAAAAGGATAGAATTAAAGTACAACCTTAACGAATATTCAACGATCATAATTTTCGGAAACTCAAAGGGCGATAAACAAATGATGGAGCTGGCTCATGAAAAAAACTGGGTATAAGATATAAAGTGGACACCAGAATTACTAAATATACATATTTTGTATTAGTCTTTGTGCTGATCCTTATATCATTTTTTCAATTTTCTCCGCTTTATTCGAACAGGTTTAATTCCGACAATGCCATTCATGTTTTAATGGCACATCGCTTTGAGTTTCCTGCCGATCTTTATTATTGGGGACAGGACAGGCTTGGAAGTATAGTTCCAATGATGGCTTCAATTCCCATAAAGCTTTTTGGATGCTCGCCCATTTGGTGTGTGTCAATCACACAATATTTATTTTTGACTTGTGGATTTTTGCTTTTCAGTTCGTTTTTAAGTCGTTATTTTTTTAAATTTCTGCTTTGTGTTTTATGGTTTTTTCCGTTATCATTGTTTGATTTTCATCTGCAGATCGGGCAGCCCTACAGCGGCCAATTATTTTTTCTGGGTTTATCGCTATACCTGCTTGCAAAGGTCAATTTACAGGATAGTTCCAACCGAAGGAATGCTTTTAGAATTGCAGGCTCGGCACTGTCATTTATGCTGTCTGTTTGGTTAAGTGACCTAAATTCGTTTATTCTGCCATTTTATTTTGCATTGGTGGTTTCAATGTTTTTTTCAATGCATCGCGCTGATCACAGCAACAATTTTATTTTCGATAGAATAAAGTTTTATAAAAACCTGTTACCGTTTAGTGTAGGGCTTATTTTGGGTTATTTATTTATTCAACTGGCCAAAGCTAATGCAGGAATCTATGTTAAAGAGTACGATGTTATTTTTTCTTCCGTATCAACTATTAAGGACGGGTTTGGAAAAGTTTTTGGACAGATGGGAAAAGCATATACTTTCAGTGTTCGTAATGTATTAATATCGGCTCAGATCATTTTGGTTACGTTAACTGGCTTGGCGCTAATTGTAAACTTTATCAAAACCAAAGGGAGAGGTACTGTGCATGTTGCTTTAAAATTATTTCTTTTCTTTTCTGCATTGTTTACTTTTGTTGCGGTTGTGGCTTCACATTGGGTACAATTGAATCAGTATGACACGCGCTATTTTACATTTACGTATATTTTATTTCTCTTATTTGTTCTTGTCTGCATCGATAGTTTGAAGAACCGTTTTCTTTTTGTCGTTTCTGGTATTTTTCTTTCGCTTGCTGTTTTGGCGGGAGCAGTAAACGTTGTTATTGTATCGCAAATAAAAAATTCTGATACTAAGAATCTAACCATAAAGGAACTTACCCAAATAACAAATAAATTGGGAGAATGCGGGATCATTGGCGATTATTGGACCTCGTATAACCTTGCATCTGTTAACCCTGAAAGGGTTAAAGCAAGCACCTGGGATTATTATGCGAAACGTGATCTTAGGATTATTCCCGAATTAATGAAGGAAAACGCCATATATCTTATTGGAAATAATTGGTTGGATACTTTTCCGGAAATGCGGAACGAATTCGGATATTTTTTATTGAAGGATGGAGAGCCCTTTAAGATACAAGAACTTAGACTTTGCAAATATAAATGTGTTGATCATTTAAAAGTTCCTTTAAAAATGTACAAG
>JAYUZA010000393.1:0-4702 GCA_043752145.1 Flavobacteriales bacterium | reverse complement strand
GGAAGAGGCTATCGTTAATAAAGAAACTTTTAAAAACGAATTTTATATAGCACCTCTATATAATAAACTTATAAACGAGGGTAAAAGATTTGTACTGGATTTTACAAAGCGAATTGATATTTTAGGAACGCCTGAAGAGCTCAACGTGTTTTTAAATAAATAAGTGAAATATTATGGAATATTTATACCATTTAATAATTCAAGGACCTATACTCTCAAAGGGAAGAAACGGAAAAACCAATTGGAATACCCAACTTACAAATGATTCGATCGTTGATTATAATTGCGTTGATAATATCAATAAAATTATACAAAATTTTGATCATGTCTTTGAAAGCATAGTTATAGTAACTTGGAATACTGAGAAAATTGAAGAACACGAACTTTGTGCTTCAAAAAAGGTTAAGCTTGTTAAACTTGAAGATGTTACCCCAAATTTAATGCGGGGGAAAACTCAACTCCCAACTTCCATCAATAACAAATTTAAGCAATTTTATTCATGCGCTAAAGCGTTTGAATTTATGCATGGTAAACCACAGGATTATGTTATCAAATTTAGAACAGATCAATACCTGGATCTGGCGGAATTTGTGAGCTGGCATAAAAAGCAGGTCCTTGCCGGCTATGGTAATCGGCTATTTGTCCCGTATATTTCTCGTGATAAATATAATGTAAGCGATTTTTATTTTATTGCACCTTATCAGAAAATGCAAGAATTTTTTGAAGCTGTAATAGCCGATAAGTTTGCCGAGTTTAATCCAAATGTACATATAGAAATTTCTTTAAAATATGCATATTATCAATTCAGAAAAAATTTAAGGCTACCTAGAATTGCTTATTTCTTAAACACTTTTTATAAACGACCATGCTATGAATCAGTAACTATGGTTAACTTTTTAACCACTCAAGTATATCTTGGAATTAATGCTGAATTACAACGTGATTTATACTGGAGAGGAGAAAAAGTACTATGGCCTCTTGAATTTTTTAGCAATATGGCTACTTTTGAAAACTGGGATACTTTAAAAATTCAAAAAATTCCTTCCAAAAGAATTAGGATATGGAATTTCTTTCTGTATTCCAATATAGCTTTATATATGAATGTGGTATGGAGTTTGCCTAAGAAATCTTTTTTATATAAAATACTTAGCAAAGGTTATCACAAGTAATATTTATTATTTTTGAGTACATACCTGTTTAACCTTGCTGTATCTTCTTCGGCATAATCGATTCCAATGCGTGGTGTAATTTGTATATGATTAGATGGAATTCGTATTTTTCTATCCTCAATCCAAATATTGTTTCCCTCCAAGCTCACCCCATTGTGTTGTCTATCAATGCCCATAATTTTACAAACATTACCAGGGCCAATACTAAAATTTTTAACCGTACTGCTGGCACCTTTTCTGGCCTCCATATGTTCAATACCCTCTACAGGCTGCACTGCCCTAATCAATATAGCATGTGGTATGTCTTTAACATTGGTAATAACGTTAAACATATTGTGCAAACCATAGCATAAGTATACGTATACAATTCCGCCCTGTTCATACATTGTTTGTGTGCGCTCGGTGAACCGACCGTTCCAGGCATGAGAAGCCTTGTCGGTTTTACCTTCATACGCTTCGGTTTCACTTATAATCCCGCTCGTATAAATACCTTTTACGTTGGTACATAAAATTTTGCCCAGCAAATGCCGGGCAATTTTTTTTACATCAGATTGAAGATAAAATTCAGAAGGTAGTTTCATTTTTGAGTGTTTGATGTTGTTCCAGTTTTTTCCGTTCTTTTCTTTTCAATCTCCTGCGCGAACCCGCAGCAAGTAAAAACGGCAATATAACAATAAGACCTATGGCCATCGCCCACCCTTTTGTATCAAGCTTTGCTTTTCCGTCTCTAACGCTAACCAGGCTCACGTCTTTTGAATCTTCGCGATCTTCCAGCGTAAACTCATCATGTATTTTTTCTGTTCCGCTAAAAAAGTCCAGTTCTAAATTGGTAAATAGCAAAAATAATCCTCCGGCAAGAATTATAAATACAATTGCAGGAATTAAGGTCTTTTTTTTCATTGGTAGCGTTTTTCGTATTATTGTTAATTTATTTTCTTTTCGTTAAAACGGTCAATTTACTGAGGATGAGCTTTTAATTGACTTTATCTCCGTACAGCAGTTCTCAAGATTTTGTCTTCTTTTATTAAAGGCTGGCGCAATCTTTGTTACTTTTGCCAAGTAAAAAACGCAAATGGCGTAATTCAATTTTTATACTAAATAACTAAATAAAAGCGCTAATTTTCAATTGTGAATAAATTAAAGATCTTTTTCCTTTTTTTCTTTGTTGCAACCACAACTTTTGGCCAGGAGCACAGTTGCCGGGAAGTACTTGTTATTGCCGAATCGTTTTTAATTGACGGAAATACCGATAATGTTAAAAAGATATTGAACCAAACCCGTGGTACCTGTGCCAGCGATGTTAACTGGTACTATATTCAGTTCGGTTACCAAACCGAGGTGAGTGAAATTGATTCGGCCAATTATTACATGACCAAAGCCGCTAAACTTTTTTCTAAAAACGATTCCATTCATTTTTTACTGGCGCAAACCTTTTTACTGTATTATGATAGCGCTGCGGCAGTGAACGGACTAAAATGTATTGACAAAGCCATTGCCCTTAAAAACAAACCGGTTTACCAATTGTGTAAAGCGCAATTATTGCATGCCGCAAATTATCAGGATGTGGCTATTCAGGTAGTAGAATCAATACCCAACGGAGACAAAAATTATGAAGTACTTGTTGAATGGGGTACATTGCTCAACGAATTAAATAAACCTAAGGAAGGATTGAAAAAATTCAATCAGGCTATTAAATTAAATAAATATTTTCCTGCAGCCTATCTGCAAAAAGCGGATCTGCTTTTCAATAAATTCAGCAAACAGGACGAAGCAATGGCAGCGCTTGATACGGTTGAAATGATCGATTCAAGCCTTGCCGACCCTATGCTAATTCGTGCGGCATTTTTTGAAAGTAAAAACGATTTTGACAATGCCATTTCAGAATACGATCAGGCTATTCAAACCGATTCATCGGTGCATGAAGTATATCTTTTCAGAGGAACATGTTTGAAGGAAATAAAAGAGTATGATCTGGCCGAAGAGGATTACAAACAATACAAGAAAATGAACCCGGGCGAAAAGGAAGTAAATTATTTACTGGCCGATCTGTACATATCAAAAGGTGATTTTAATTCGGCAGCCATGCTCATGTCGCAAATGGAAACCAAAGGTGAAAGCGCCTATGAATTGTATTTAATGCGAGGTATTGCCTATAATAACAATGGTCAGTACGATAATGCATTGGCTGATTTCAACAAAGCCGAAAAATTTACCGAACGCGATGTTGACCTGTATTATAATCGCGGACTTTGTTATTTCAATAAAGAAGATTATCGCAAAGCAAAGTATGATTTTGAAATGGCAAAAAATAATATGCCCGATAATATGGAGTTCCATTATTTACATTGCAGGGCCGCATTTCATGCTGGTCACTTGGATGACGCTTGTCAGTCATGCAAAGTGGCCCAATTTCATAATTATGAAGGAATCGACAAGACTTATCTGAAAAATTGTAAATGATAGACCTCAATCTCCCACAAAAAATAATCGTTAAAACACTTGCCGGTTGCGAAACTTTACTTGAACAGGAATTAATTGATCTGGATTGTAAAGATGTGATGCGTCTTACGCGTGCCGTTATGGTTGAAGGCAATATAAACGATGTTTACCGTATTAATTACGCTTCTCGTTTCGCTTTAAGTGTATTGATCAATATCAGTAATTTTGAGGTAAACAATTATGATGATATTTACCAGGGAGCAAAAAAAGTTTTTTGGCATCATTTTATGGGTGTAAAAAATACATTTGCCATAAAGCATGCAGTAAATTCGCAAACCTTTCCACATTCACAATTATGCGCGCTCAAGGTCAAAGACGCCCTTGTAGATTGTTTCAACGAAAAATTCAAGGAGCGCCCCTCGGTCGATAAGGATTTTCCTGATTTTACGTTTCATATTCATATTTTCAACGACAAATGTCAGTTGCTCATTGATACCTCGGGGAAACCTTTGTATCAACGCGGATATAAAAAATACCAGGGCATTGCCCCCATAAACGAAATTCTTGCCGCAGCCATGGTAAAGTGGTTAAAGTGGGATAATACACAACCACTTATCGACCCTTTTTGCGGAAGCGGTACTTTGCTTACCGAGGCTTATTTGAGTGCGATTAATCGTCCTGCAGGATTTTACCGCAAAAATTTTGCTTTTATGCAGTTCAAGGAATTCAACGCGCAACAATGGGAAACTGTGGTGGCCGAATTCAACGATAAAGAAGTGGAAGCAACAGGATTAAAGTTGGTTGGCTATGAGATGAATGAAGCCGCATCGGTTGGGGCCCGAAAAAATTTGAGCGCCATTGATGCGAACGCCAGTGTTGATATTATTTATGGTGATTTTTTTCAATTGTATGCGCCCGAGCAGGGAAATTTCTTTTTAACAAACCCGCCTTACGGCAAACGGATTGAGCCTATGGATGAATCTTTTTTTAGCGATCTAAGCGGTTATTTTAAGCATAAATGTCCGGGTACAACTGTTGGGGTGGTGGCTCCAAAGGAATTAATTGCCAAAATAGGATTTAAACCAAGGTATAAA
>JAYUZA010000392.1:0-4721 GCA_043752145.1 Flavobacteriales bacterium | reverse complement strand
CTTTGTCATAAAAATCATTCCACTCGGTACTATATTCAACAACTACAAAAAACGATTTTGTTGAAAGGTAAACGACCTTGATCTCTTCATTGGCTTCCGAATCTGCTTTTACTTCGGCTTCCTGGCTTTTTTGAAACACACTTATCGAAACATCGCCTTGTACGTTGCCTTCCCATGAATTGTAATGGTACAAACTGAAATCAAGCATTTGCACTTCGGTGGGATCGTTCGATCGACCTGTAACAGGATGCGGAACTTCGGGTCCGTCCATTACCCATGCGCCATCTAATGCGCAATTCAATTTGGTTAATAAAGTTATTTGGGCATCGCTAAATTGCGCGTTTGCTGAACTAATTGAACCGACAAATAAAAGGAAGAATAGTTTTTTGATCATGGGTTTTTACTTTAAAATGTTATGTAAGCCGAACCGAAGTTAAAAGTTTTACAAATTATATGACAAACTTAATCGATAAATTACGTTATAGTGTGAGTGCGGGGAGATTAGCTCCGCAATAATTTATTTTCAAAGGTGTAGCTGCATTACATGTCCACGCCTTCGCGGGAATGATATGTGCGGGATTGGGTGTGAAAAAATTTATGAAACAAAAAACCCCGAAATCACTTCGGGGGTTTTAATTTGAGATTTAAAATTTAAAATTTCAAATTTTTTACGCAGTTACAATATTCATTTTATCCAATACTTCCATTACACCTTTAACCGCAGTAGCCGAGTCGTTCAATAATTTCATTTCTTCGGCATTTAATTTCAATTCAATAATTTTCTCGATCCCGTTCTTACCTAAAATTACAGGAACACCTAAATATATATTTTTCATTCCGTATTCGCCATTCAACATAGCACAAACAGGATAAACACGTCTTTGATTTCTAACAATGGCTTCAACCATTTGCGCAGCAGCTGCACCCGGAGCATACCATGCACTGGTTCCCAATAACTGAACTATTTCGCCACCGCCATTTTTTGCACGGTCAACAATAGCATCCAATTTATCTTTTGCTATTAATTCAGTAACGGGAATTCCTGCTACAGTAGTATAACGCGGAAGCGGCACCATAGTATCGCCATGACCGCCCATTAACACTGCCTGAATATCTTTTGGCGATACGTTTAATTCGGTCGCTAAAAACGCACGGTAACGCGCTGTATCAAGGATACCGGCCATACCAAATACTTTTTTGCTGTCAACTTTCGCTGTTAAATACGCACAATACGTCATTACATCTAAGGGATTAGATACAACTATTACTATAGCGTTAGGCGAATGTTTTAATACGTTTTCGGTTACAGTTTTTACAATACCTGCATTGGTTGCAATTAAATCATCGCGACTCATTCCCGGTTTACGCGGTAAGCCCGAAGTAATAACAACTACATCACTATTCGCGGTTTTTGCATAATCGTTGGTTGAACCAATGGTACGGGTATCCCATAAACCAATGGGTGAGGTTTCCCAAACATCAAGGGCTTTACCTTCAGCAAAACCTTCTTTAATGTCTAAAAGCACTATTTCTTCAACAATATCTTTTTGCGCAAGAACATCGGCACACGTGGCTCCAACATTTCCTGCACCAACAACTGTAACTTTTCTCATATTCAAATTGTTTTTAGATTAATAAGGCTTTGAAATTAGCCAAAAATTGAATGCTGGGTGGGATTGTGAAAAAATTAGGCAAGGGGCCTAAAAAAAAAGCTAACACCTTAATAATCTTGGTATATTTATGAAATCAAACCATGAAAAACAGGGGAATCGGGGTCCGGGAGGCAACCTTTTCAAGGATAATCGTCATAATAACGTAACGCAAATGAAACTTACCGATGCGGAACTGCAAGAAGCCGTAAAAAGATGCCTAAATGGCGAGAAATCCGCTCAAGAGGCGATCTTTAAGGCTTTATATGGCAAGATGATGTCGGTTTGTATGAGGTTTACGAGAGACAGGGATAGTGCGGGGGATTTAGTGCAAGAGGGATTTATCAAAGTTTTTCAAAAGCTGGGAGATTTTGGGTTCAATGGTTCTTTTGAAGGTTGGGTGCGCAGGATCATGGTTAATCAGGCGATTGATACCACACGTAAAACAAAACTTACGTTTGAATTGATCGACAACTATCAATATAAGGATAGTGAAGATGACAATGATGCAAGCGAGTTTGAAACAGGGGATGAAAATTCGGCCGAGTTTATGGACTCAATAATGGATCAGGTAAGCCCTGAATTAATTATAGAGGCCATGCAAGGTTTGAGTCCCGCTTACAGGGCAGTATTTAACTTGTATGCAATTGAAAACTACAGTCACCAGCAAATTGCCGATCAACTACAAATAAGTGTAGGAACGTCAAAAAGCAATTACGCCAAAGCCAAACAGAACTTAAAAAAGATATTAATAAGTAAGATAAAAATGCCGCAAGGCAATTTAGAAGAATAAAAAGAAGATGAGCAAATTTGATAAAATATTACGAGACAAACTTCAGAACCACGATTCAGGAATGGATAGCGGTGCATGGGAGAAATTCTCGCAAAATTTTAACCAGAGCGGTTCATTTGAAGACGCATTACGCAATAAATTAGAGAACCATGATGCAGGTATGACAAAAGGCGCATGGGAACAATTTACACAACGCATGAACCCGGCTTCGAGCTGGAAATATTATTTAACCGGTGGTATAGCTGCAGCCTTATTAATAGGTGCGGGTCTTTACTATTTTGGTGGTGATGATTCAACCGAAACCAAAAATAAGGTTCAGGTTATTGAAAACACCAACCCTATTGCCAAAAATAATGGAACGGTAAATAATTCAAATACCGATCAAACAAATTCGAATAATAACAACGGTAATACCAACATAAACAATAACGGTGAAAATGTTGTTGTAACCAATAACAATGGTAATGTTGACCTTAATAAGGATACCAAAGAAGATATTCAAGTTGTTGCCAACAACAACGATAAAAAAGACAATAAGGACAAGGTTGTAAATAACAACGAACCTGTTAAGGTTGATCCTAAAGTTGATGTTAAAGGAAACAGCAATAGCGAAACAAATAATACTGTTGCCCTAATCAAACCTGAATTCTCGATCGAAGCAAGTGAAGTTTGTCAAAACAGCGAATTAACCTTTAAAGCATTAAATAACAAGAACGATCTTGAAACTATTTGGTTAGTGAATGGCGAAGAAGTTGCAACAGGTGCAAACGCAAAAATTACCTTTAACAAAGTAGGAACACAACAAATACAATTGATGTATGCTTCTATGTTGAATGGTAAGCGTGTGGTTTCTGAATCTGATAAGGCTGCTGTATCTGTACTTGCTTTACCAAACAACTCGTTTGAAATAAACAAAACAAATGTTGAATCAATACCTGAATATACCTTAACGCCTGAGAAAGTTGCCGGTGCAACATACTTATGGAACTTTGGTGATGGCAAATTCAGCATCGAAGAAGAAGTAGCGCACGTGTTCAATAAAAAAGGTCAGTATCCTGTAGCTTTAACGGTAACCGGTGCAAATGGCTGCCAGTTGAAAAAAGTAAACAAGCTTGAAATAACTACTGAATACAATTTATTAGCACCTAACGGATTTACACCTAACGGTGATGGACTAAACGAAACATTTATTCCGGTAGCTTTAACTATCATGAGCGATGTTCGTTTCAAGATGACGATATTTGACCGCTCGGGTAGAAAAGTATATGAAACGTCTGGAATTGATGCCCCGTGGGATGGTGTAAACGCTACGACAGGAGCTAAATGTCCGCCTAACAACGCTTATATCTGGAGAGTTGTAATAAGCAATCCAAACGGTGGAAAACCTGATGAGTACAGCGGTACCGTAACAATGACAGAATAAGAAATACTAATTATATTGAAAGAGCCTTAGCAGAAACGTTAAGGCTTTTTTTATTTCAAATAATGAAATTTCAAATTATGAAATGTAGGGTTTCACGTTAATCTAGTATATTTCTAATATTCGAAATTTCATAATTTAAAATGATTGAAAATACTCCATTCTCCGTAACACATGAGATACAAAATAACCAAGTCTTGCCACAAAATCTGGAATGAATTGATTTCGCAGGAACACTTAAAGGTTTTTAAACAGTTCAAGTTTAAAATACCCCCAAGCCAAACTCAATTATTTTTTTAAAAATTTAATCCTCTATCGCTTAATGAATTATAGTATGCACGCATCCTATTTTCAATATTTGTTCATAAAACAGAGAACATAAACGCCAATCAATTCGTATACTTACGAACCCAAACCTGCTGTTCATGAATAAAATTCTACGTTTTGTTTTGGTTACCATAGTTGTTGTTCTCCCGATCGCTTTTGCTAACGCGCAATGCGGTCCCGGAGTCCCAACGTTAGTGGTTGACCTTACAGGTAGTCCCGACAGTGTTTGGGTAAGTCCAAGTACAGCCCGTAACGATAATTGTTGTGGAACTACAAACCCCGACAAATGCGTACAATTCATTATTACACTCGATCCTTTAGCAGTTGGGATTTCTTTCGACATCATAGCTGGAGCAGTTCCGGGTGGAGCCTTGTTTTACCAGGTGGGTTGCGGCCCCCCTTCGGCACTGGGATCACCCATTTGTTTATCGGGTGTAGGTCCTCATATTATTACTTTTTGCAAACCGGGAAACAATTCCAATGTATATGAAATAACTTCAATACCGGGTCCAACTGCCGGAACCGATGAAGT
>JAYUZA010000391.1:0-4753 GCA_043752145.1 Flavobacteriales bacterium | reverse complement strand
AAAAAGGCATGAGTACAACAATTGAAATAACCGCAATAATAATGTCAATTAAACGCTTAATGGATTTTTGCCATTCGGGCATTGGATCACTTTTTATTTCTATTAGAGGTGTACCGTAAATACTGGTTGTTTTAACCGATCCCGATAAAATATCGTATACGTCAGGAATAAGTTTAATAACCACACCATCTATTTCAAGTTCGTTCAAAATATTTTTTAATCCGTCATGTTCACTTGATTCAACTGCTATGATCACCTCATCTACATGATGTTCGCGTATTATGCGGTTAAGGTCATGTACTTTTCCCAAATGCGGTAAACCAATATCCACCAATTGGCGGTCAACTCCGTTAATTGAAATAAATCCTATAAATTTGTTTCCTGCCGAGTGCTTTAAACTTTGCAATTCGTTATAAATTCGGGTCGCGTTTGTATTACCACCAATCAGCAAAGTATTAAATCCGATTTTTCGGTTATGCACACGCCTTACTAAATGTATTACAATTATAAGTCTGAAAAATAATGTAATGGCAAAATGCAGGGTGAACAGACCTAAAAATAATTGATAATAATTTTTGTATGAAATAATTTTATCATCAAGAATAAGCACAAAAAATAAAATGATAACACCTACAAGCGCGGCCATGAAGGTGTGTGAAATTTCAAGGAAGATATGTTTGCGCAATACACGGTTATAATAACCACTGCCAAAATAAAGGATGAACCAAAAGATTGGCAAAATAATTATCCCGTAATAAAATTTAGTATCAACAACAAAATCGGTTTGTTCAATATAAACTTTTCGGAACCAGAAAAAAAGCACCCAAGCTATGCAACTGCTAAACGTATCGGTTAGTAAAAGTGAAATAGTATATCGTTTATTGAGCCGATTATTTATCATACACAACTTTGAAATTATCAATATAGTTGGCTACCGCAGTTCCTGAGTCATCCTTACTCACGGTAATAATGAATTTAAACGAATCGGCATTAACTGCATTACTTGTTATCTCAGTAAGGTTTATATACACTTTTTTCCAAACACCGTTGGTGGCGTTCAAAACAGTATTATCAATTTCCTCTTCCTCGGTTCCTTGTATTGTTTGAATACCAATGGCCATTGTGTTATTTGTATTGTAATTCAATTCAACATACACCGATCTTCCGCCACCGGGCAAAATAAACGACTGCGATGTAATGACACGACAAAAATTATATCCCGCAGGCATATCAATTTTGCCCATACCGGGACCTTCAAATGCCGTGGCCGTATCATTTATGAATGTTACACCAACATCGCTATTTGGGTGGGCATTAAAATCAATGGCAGCATCATCAAAATTTTCTTCCCAAATATCAATGTCTGGAAAAGGGTCATACGTTACAACCGGCTGGTTGGCTCCGGTCATGCTTACAGTTTGGCCGCGAACAAGATTAATACCTGAGTTTACGTACTCTTGCATGAGCGTGTATTTTGAACGACTTTCAACAAGACCATCGTTTTTTATACCCGGATAAATGGAAATTTCATGATAACCTTCAGCTAGAATAGGGACGGTACAAGGCAAATTAAATACACCAACTGGTTGTTGATCTACGTAAACCCAGGCGTCAATAATTGCATGTGAGGCAGTTCCTTGCGTTGATGTAACAGAAAGGTCGATCTTTTCAATATAAATGTACGAGGGTATTTGTTCGGGTTTATCAAACTTTTTACATGCCGATAAATACAATACACTAAAATAAAGCAAGTAAAATTTTTTCACGCAGATCCTGTTTCAAAACTAGGAACGCAAAAATAGAAGAATTATTTTGTCACAAAGGGGATACTTTTTGCCTCGATCTTTTCGATAATCTGATAGGCAATGTCAAGGGCTTTAAATCCATCTGATAATGAGACTCTTGTCTTTGTGTCTTCATTAATTGAGGCTGCCAAAGAGGTTAATTCTTCTTTAATGGCATTTAACGGTTCAATTTCAAGCTTATTGTAAATAATTTTCTTTTTCGCTTTACCATTACCCAGGTCTAGGCTTAAAGCAAAAGGGTCATTTCCATCGTCTTCGGCCATTTGAACAATTTCCGAAGTTTTTTCAAGAAAATCGATGCTGATATAAGCGTCACGCTGAAAAAAGCGTGATTTACGCATATTTTTCAAAGAGATGCGGCTGCTGGTTATATTTGCTACACATCCGTTATCAAATTCTAACCTTGCGTTGGCAATATCGGGTGTATCACTTACAACAGCTACACCACTGGCACTTATTTTACGAATATTTGCGTTCACAACACTTAATATGATGTCAATATCATGGATCATGAGATCTAAAACAACCGACACATCGGTGCCCCGGGGATTAAATTGAGCTAAACGATGCGTTTCAATAAATAACGGATTGGATATATACGCTGAGGCTTTAATGAATGCGGGATTAAAACGTTCGACATGTCCCACTTGCACTTTCACATTAGCTTCGGTTTCAAGCAACAAAAGATTTTTGGCCTGTTCAAGCGTTTCGGTCACGGGTTTTTCAATAAAAACATGCTTGAATTTTTTGAGTGCAAGTGAAGCTGTTTCGTGATGTGAAATGGTTGGCGTCACAACATCCAATACATGGATCAAATTAATGAGTTCTTCCAATGAAGAAAATGCTTTTACACCAAGCTCTTTTTCAACAGCTGCACGTACTTCGGGTGAAGAATCATATACACCAACCAACTCATAAATATGACTTAATTCTTGTATAAGCTTTATATGAATTTTTCCAAGGTGTCCCGCTCCTGCAACTGCAATCTTCAGCATATTGAATGACTTTTGTGTAAAAGTATTGGTGCAAATGAGGTTTACGCTTATAAATTGAATTTATTTTCAACACCTGAATGTCTATCACATGTTAAACGTTAAAGAGGAACCCAAATATGCCGGCATGCGCAATCGCATGGTGGATGATTTAGATGCCAAAGGAATTGGTTCGTCCGAGGTATTGGCCATTATGCGTAAGATCAAACGGCATTTGTTCATTGATAGAGGATTTGAGGAACACGCTTATAACGATAAGGCCTTTAAAATTGGCGCGGGTCAAACCATTTCGCAACCCAGTACCGTTGCAATACAAACAAGTTTGTTGGAATTAAAAAAAGGCGATAAGGTGTTAGAGATAGGAACCGGTTCGGGATATCAAACAGCCGTTTTATGTGAAATGGGATGTAAAGTGTTTAGTATTGAACGTCAAAAGGCCTTATTTGACAAAACCAAGCCTTTATTGGACCTTATGGGCTACAGAACTAAATTGTTTTATGGGGATGGATATATAGGACAGCCAAGTTTTGGACCTTTTGACAAAATAATCATAACATGTGGCGCGCCTATTATACCCGAAAAGCTTGTGGAGCAATTAAAGCCCGGGGGCTTGATGGTTATTCCACTTGGAGATAAGGTTCAGATAATGAATGTTTTGGTAAAAAATTTGGATGGGAAAGTGGCTATAAAGGAGTATGGAGAGTTCCGGTTTGTACCGATGTTAGAAAAAAAAGTAAGGTGAATTTGAAACTTTATTATCTTTGCCCCCGTTACGGGTTATGTTTATCAACAAAAACCTAGTGAATAAGTATCAAATGTTAACAACTATTATTTAACGGTAGTTTTTATCTTTGGCATGGAATTAGTTATAAATTTGCAACTAATATAAACAAAAATAAACAGTTATGAAAAACAAATCTTTATTGATTGCTACGGTTTTCGCTGCTTCTGCTATGACAGTTTCTGCGCAAGACCTTACCTCTAAAAAAGGTGAAACAATGTTACCTGAAGCAGGTGACTGGGCGATTAGCTTTGATGCTACTCCCTTCTTAAATTATGCTGGTCAATTATTCAGCAATGCTGGTGCAACTTCACCAACTGCTGGTTACACCAACGGCTACCCTTGGTCTATCAAAGGTAAAATGTTCATAGACGAAAAAACTGCATACCGTGCGGGTCTTCGTATTGGATTCGGAAGCCAAAAATGGACTGGCGATGTAGCTACTCCACAAGCAGCTGCTTTTACTTATCCTGAATATCCTGCTCTACCTCCAATGGGAGAAGATGAGTACAAGGCTGGTTACAATGCAATCGTTTTAACAGGTGGTCTTGAAATGCGTAGAGGAAAAACTCGCCTTCAAGGTTACTATGGTGGTGAATTAATTTTCGGAATGAGCGGAACTAAAGAAGCTTATACTTACAGCAACGCTTTGTCTGCTGGAGATCCTGCAACCTTAGATCCAAACATTACAATTGCTGATTCTTATGATTTCGGTACAAACCTTACAGGTGTATCTGATCCATTAGGAAACGGTGCTCGTCAAGTTGAGATGAAATCAAGCACAATGATGTTTGGTCTTCGTGGATTTATTGGTGTTGAATATTTTATTCTTCCTAAAATCTCTATCGGAGCTGAATATGGTTGGGGATTCGGATTCGGAAGCACAAAAACTACTTCTGTAGTTGAGTCGCAAGGTTTCTTAACTTCAGGTAACATCGCAACTAACGAATTTACTACTGAAACTAAATCAGGCGGTTTCATGATCGATTCTGATATTCAAGACAGCGCTACTGGTTTAGTTGGTGGTTCTGGTGCATTAAACATTATTTTCCACTTCTAGTAAGTAGAAAACAAAGCAATAAATAAAGAAACCCTGGCCTAACGGTCAGGGTTTCTTTATTTTTAACCATCTTGTCCTCTATTAAGATATTGATATTACACAAAATCTTTACTTG
>JAYUZA010000390.1:0-4772 GCA_043752145.1 Flavobacteriales bacterium | reverse complement strand
GGAATTTTACAGCACGAAAAACCTTATGTCCGCACTGGAGTTTTCAAACTGGTATTGGATTTTCTAACATTGGTTTTGATTTTGCATTAGCACAAGATTATTCTTTATTGAACCGAGGCGGACAATGGGCAAGTACAAGTGTTTCGGTAAGCACCTTGAATATTCCGGCATCCATAATTTACAATACCAATTTAAATTGCCGCAACTGGCGCTGGTTCATTGGTGGCGGATTTTCAACTGTTATGAGTAGCGGATCAGGTGATATTGAATCACAAGCATTTTTCCCGGAAGATAATTCAACCGTTGTATTGGAACAAAGTTTTCATTCTTCGGCATTCACCACAATTAACGAACATTTAATTGGCGGTATTGAAAAAGTGTTTAAAAGACAAAACGTCTTAAGTTTTGGTGTTATCATTAACGGTGGTGCAAATAACCTTGCAACCACTAACGTTAACTATATTGCCGATGGAAAAGCATATAACCACACGTTTACTAACCGTGGTAATTATTCAGGCTTTTTCATTTCTTATTATTTCCGTCCCGTAGGTAGCAGAAGAGCAGCGGTTAAATAGCTATATTCCTCGACTAAATTTTATAGCGCAGCCCTTTCAATATTTTAGTATATTAGAGGCGCTTGTGTGCTTTTAAGAAAATATTTCTACTCATTTTTCTATCGGTGAATTCCTGTGCGTTCGCTCAGGTTGATTCCCTGTACAGGATATTCGCTAACAAGAAACAGCATGATACCGTTCGTCTCAACGCTATCCAGGACCTTACATGGGATGTGGTGTTTTTTGATCCGGTAAAAGCGCAAAAGTATTCCTATCTCCAGCTTGACCTTGCCCGTAAAGGAAGAAACAAGAAGTATGAGGCACGCGCCTATAACTCACTGGGCGTTGCCGCTCATTTACAGAGTGATTTCATTCAGGCAGTTAAATTCCACAAAAAAGCTTTAGCTATACGCGTTGCCATAAAAGATAAGCAGGGTATTTCGGCTTCGTACAGTAATATCGGGAGCGCGTTCGAAGGATTATCGGACTTTTCACTAGCCCTGGATTATTATCTCAAAAGTCTTAAAATAGAAGAGGAGATCAATAATCTGGAAGGACTTTGCCAATCCTATATTAATATCGGACTCATTTACGAAAGCATAGCGCAGGAAGCGGCCGATAGTTCGGGGTATCATACAGCACTCAATTATTATTTTAAAAGTTTAAAGATCTCCCGAAAATTAAAAAATACGGACCTTGAAGCGGCTGCCCTTGGAAATATCGGCAATGTATATTATTCGTTTAAAGACTATGAAAAATCGCTTAATTATCAGAAAGAATGTTTGCGTCTGTTTAAAAAAGGGAATAAGCTCATGGGACTTATCTCGTCTTATGGAAACATGGGAAATGCCTACCTGAATTTTGATGATGGCAAACTGGCTGAGCTTGACCTTACCCAAAAAGATAAATATAAACTTGCTTACCAGTATTACGATTCATGTTATTCTATAGCGGCAAGGATACAGGATCAAAAAGGAATGGCCTTGTCGCTCGATAACAAAGGCAATATCCATTATAAACTGGGAGAATTTGAAAAAGCCAAAAAGCTGTTATACGAGGCGGCAACAATTTTTAGGGAGATAGGGGCTGTGGACGATGAACGCACTTGCCATGAGAAGCTTTACCTTATCTTCAAAGCTACCAACCGACCCGCAGAAGCATTAAAGCATTTTGAATTGTATACCTCATTAAAGGATTCAATCTACAAAGCCGAAAATCAGCAAGCCATAACAAGTAAACAACTTTCGTTCGATTACGCGCGTAAATCGTCACTCGACAGTTTGAAACAGGTAGAGGAGCGCGCTATTGTTAAAGAGCAACTGAGGCATGAGAAAAAAACGCGGATTTATTTGTACAGTGGTCTCGGGCTTGTATTATTGTTCTCCATTTTTATTTTTAATCGTTTTCGTGTCACCAAAAAACAAAAAGTCATTATTGAAGAGCAAAAATATATTGTGGAAGCCAAAAACAAAGAGGTTACCGATAGCATTCATTATGCAAAACGAATTCAGGATGCTATGCTGCCGAGTAAAAAATACATTGATCGCAACCTGAAAAAACTTAGGGATAAGAAATAGTTGTCAATGCTTGGTACTTAGTTGTCAGTTGTTGGCACGAACAACAAACCTCAAATGGCTTTTAGCCAATCAAACCTCAAACGGCTTTAGCCAATCAAACTTCAAACCATTTCAAACTTTCAAACCTCAAATGGCTTTAGCCAAAACTTCAAATATCTCAACGTCTAAACCTGCATATAATTCGCCTTCAAAACAAACCACACATTTAAGATTATATAAATTCCCATTAAAACCCATGGAGCAATTTTATCAAAGCGATAATTGTCTGAAATTTTATTGGTCTTAACCAACTTGAGTGTATAAGCCGAACAGGCAACAACTGCAAAAACAAAACACAAGGTTAAACCGTGAAGCGTATCTACCAGCGTAAATGAAGTTGACTCGGGTAGGGCAGAATCAACCACGTATTTATTTCCGATCACGGCAAATAAAGATCCTACGCTTAAGCTGAAACGTGAATCAATGCTGTCGCGGTGAATGAAGAAGCATATGAAAGATAGGAGAAATGAGATGTACATGCCGATAAATAGTTTAAGGAATAACCACCATGAATCACGCTCAATTCCTATACGCACTTTAAAAACACTGAAAAATGAAACAGGTGTGGTAATGGCAGGATCACCAAAGGTAGTTTCATATTTTTTTAGATCAGTAGTTATTACAAAACTATCATGAATGACTTCCCATCCCGAAGTTGTCCATTTTGAATAATGGCGGCCTACAGTATCTTCAACAAAAACCAGGGAGCTTGCATCATATTGCGAATTTTCGATGGTGAAACGTAAGTGTTGCTCATCAAAAGGGAAATTCTGGATCTTCCACGAATCTTTCATCACGCATTGCAATTTCATGAGCATGTAAATGCGGCCATCATCCAGAGTATCGACCGTGTAAAACGATTTATCAACGGTTTTGGCCATGGGTACTTCCAAGTATTTTGAAAAATCAAAATCAGGATTTTTGTATTTTAACCACAACCAAAGGTTAATGGTGTACTGTTTGTCTTTGAAATCAATATCGTGAATGCTGTTTATATAAACGCCTACGGTAACGGTATCAGGTGGTTCGGCCGCTTTGGTTTTTAGGGAAACGAAAATGAATAAGGAAATTAAAAGAAGTAACTTTTTACTCAGCAAAATTTGCGTATTAAGGTTTTCGTGAATCTTCGATTTCATAGAGTTAAAATGGGACTTGGATAATCGGCACAATGTACAATAAATTTAAGAATTATACTTACACTTTAAAACGGGATTGTTATATTATTTCCAGACTTAACCACTGAAAGCGTGAATTTCGTGAAGTAGTGTTAAGTTCTTTTGTTTTTCAATCGCTTTCTTTCCTTGGCTTTTACCATCCTAATTTCTTTTTTAGTGGGTAAATTGATGTCTTTTCGCTTGGGTCTCAGATAAAAAAAGTAATATAAAATTAAAAGAATGAATATAAGTGAAGCGGAAATAAGAATATCTCTTTTGAAGGTGTTTTGAATTTTTTTAATGTTTAGAATTAGCTTTCCTTCCTTTTCTATTTTATAGATTTGATTCGTGCCGGGTAAGGTATAAATGCTGATTAAGTCACCAATAGTGTAATTTGACTCAAATTTTTTATCAGAATTCAACGAATAAACGGTTCCTTCATAAAGCTCGTCAGTCATTACATAGGTGTAATTGTTATTTAATGTAAGGTGAAGTTTTTTGTGATGCACTTTTTGATTTACACCTCTTCGACTATGAGAATAGGTTATAGTGTCGGTAAATTGCGCGTTCGTAATTCGACCTGCGTTGCATATGAGATCAGAATCACCAACATTTAGCCTGTTATACGATTGATATATCAGGAAGAGTAAGAGCGTTATAACAGGAAACGTGAAGTATTTTAAAAAGAAAACGATCTTTTCAAGATTCCATAAGTCGCGGAAAAAAGTCTTGATAAATTTCACTTATCCTGTTTTACGGTCGTTTAATCAAGTTTCATTTCCTGAACTCCCATAACTTTTCCCCATTCGTTTAGTTCAAGCGGTTTCCAATTAGGATTTTTATAAACCGAATAAATGTATTTGTACAATTCATCGGTCAGAAATATTAATCGCCCATCATTGCCCCCTGAAGCTAAATAGATCCTTTCATTAATCCCTTGTTTTGCAAGTTCTTTGTTTAATATCTCTGCTATTCTTTTTGGTGCTTCTCCCCATCCAGCTTCAGGAAAGTTTTTAAAAATAACATATTCCTTTCCGTTTATTGTAATTCTATGGTTAAGCCAGTCGTTTTTTTCGTCCCATTCCTCAAAGTGGTTGGTTATCTCACATTTAAAATTGAGTTTATTAAAAGTCGGTTTTAAGTTGTTTAACAAATCAATGATGCCGCCTTCTTCAAAAACATCTTCTCCATCACAGGAATAACACCTAAAATCTTTTGGAGTTCCCGTACTATCATCCCAAATAGTTGTTAATTCGTTGTCGGGTTCGTAATTGTCAACCATGTCTTTCTTTAAACTATCCAGATCATTTTTATCAGCATACTTAAAGTAACCAAGCTCATTAAGTTGGTTTACAAATTTTTCTGCGTCCTGTTTGTTGTAAATCGTTTTTGGCTCATCTTCCGTTTGTCCTTTCGTTCTCATAAACCAAAGTCCGGTAATAATTGCC
>JAYUZA010000389.1:0-4778 GCA_043752145.1 Flavobacteriales bacterium | reverse complement strand
TGTTTTTATGTTTAACTGATGCGTAATAAAAATGCTGTGAACCGTATCGGAATAAAATCCGTAACAATTATCGCTTATGATTACATCAATTGTCGGGTCTTGTGCAATTGCATTTTGCACGAATTTTGTTTCGTTCTTAATGCCTTCCATTATTTTTCCGGACTGCAATAAAAGTTTAAACCATAATTGCTGATGGGCCGGGTAAATAATTTCATTTCCTTTAAGATCGTGAAACGTAAGTGTAGGGAATGTGCGTTGCAAATAGGCCAATGCCTCACCCGAGGAAGCTATTTGAACTGAATTTTCCTGTTGTATTAATTGTTCAATGATCTGGCAGCTGCGGCTCGCATGACCTAAGCCCCAGTTAAGAACGCCAAACAAAATTCTTTTATTCTGTATATCCAATAAACGCATGAAAGTGCTTACTTTTGGCTGCAAGTTATGGGAAAAAACAAGCTGGAACACTTTGCCGAATTAAAATCGTTTCACAACGTAATTGAGGCTCCGGGGTCCGACTGGTTCACACAAAACCATGCAATTAAAGGTCAATGGGGCATCAGCCATTTTAAAAACGACCATCCCATTGTGCTGGAATTGGGTTGTGGCAAAGGCGAATATACCGTGGGAATGGCCCAAAAATTTACCGCTAAAAATTTCATTGGTATTGATATAAAGGGTGCACGTTTATGGCGCGGAGCTAAAACTGCAGTGGAGGATAAGATGACCAACGCTTCATTTTTGCGTACCCGGGTCGATTTTATTAATTCTTTTTTTGGTGCCGATGAGGTTTCCGAAATATGGTTAACGTTCAGCGATCCTCAACCCCTAGAAGCCAAAGCACGCAAGCGATTGACCTCACCCTTATTTATGGAGCGCTATAAAAAGTTACTAAAGCCCGGTGGAATTATTCATGTAAAAACCGATAGTTCTATTTTATACGAATACACGCTTGACGAGATAAAACGCAACACGTATAAATTAATTTTCGAAACAAAAGATCTGTACGCTTCTATAAATGAGTTTGATGAAAACACCCGCGATATTTTAGCTATCAAGACCTATTACGAACAAAAATTTTTGAATGTGGGGAAGAAGATCAAGTATATAAAGTTTGCGTTGTAGCAGAGCGGTTTAACCTATCAATTAAATTGTATATTTGGATCACACAATTAAAATTTAATAAATGGCACATCGCGATCCCAAATACAAAGGAGCAGGAGCTCATGGTAATTTTACGTATAAACGACCCGATAAGAAAAAAGAATGGCATTGGTCACTCACCTTTACCATAGCCGGTTTGATTTTGGGCACTTTGTTTACCATCATCATCATGCGTTTTACTTTTTTAAGCGTTTTGTATTTAATATTTGGGATTTTGGTAGTTGGTGCCATCGCCTTTATTTTGCAATGGAAAAAATTCTATAGTCCCGAATTTATTCAAAAGCATTTTAGGCTACCCATAGTCATTTATGCATTGTATAATTTTGCAGGGATCGGCATGACGGCCAGCGCGCTTTTTTTATCACTTAACTGGATAGGCGCAAGCGGTGAACATGAAAAAGAACGGCACCGCATTGTTGGGTTGGATCACGATTATATCATCGACTCAAATTACCTTGTAGTTATGCTTCTGGAGAACGATGCGTACAAAAATGATCCCAACATGCGATCAACACCGTTTAAAGACGCCATGGCACGAAAAGAAAAACCGTTTTTTGATATTCTTACACGCAAAGGACTTTTTGGAATATATCTGTACGATGGTTGGGAAATGTCGCCCGACCCCGAAGCAAAACCTGAACCACCGGTGGTGGAAGAAGTAATTGAAGAACCCGAAATTATTCAGGATACTTTAACCGTTGACACGCTTGTAACCGAATAAAACCGGGCAATGAAGATCCCTTTAATAATCCGGTTCTTTTTCATTGCCATTCTTCCTCTTTGGATCCTTGTATTTGTGCTGACCAATTCGTTGGTACAGGAAAAAAAATTCGCGTCCGATGAAGAAGAATTAATTTTTTGGGATGCTCAGTACAATGATGTAAAAGCTACCAAAGCGGCTTTAAGAATTCTTGCAACCGATCTTTCCGATTTTCAAAAACACGGTCAGTTCTTAATGTATTATACCCGTCTTGAGTTCCGGGATAAAAAATTATTTGATGAGGAGATAAAAAAAGTTTTTGGCGATCCGGTTAAATATTATTCAAAACTAACCTATTCGGAAGACAGAAATGAACGAAATATTGGTTGTTACGGTTATGTGAAAATAAATTTTAGTACCGACCGGCCTTTCGCTCATAAGAATTTTGCTTTGCTTTTGAGTACCATAACAACAGACGATCTTCCTTTCGTAAAGGAATTGCAGGGCGATATTGCCTCCTATAACCGCCAAAATGCCATTGATCTTTATAAAAACGAACTCTCGATCAATCCTTCAAACAAACAGGCACTCAAAAAATTAATTGCCGAATTAGCCTACGAAAAAAAATATAAAGAAGCAAAAAAGTACGTGGCTGTTGCCGATTCAATGAGCGTTAAACCCAATTTATCGCTTTATCGTTTCATCAATTACAATGTTTCGGCTGCTGAATGGATCAAAAGCATGTATACGCCTGTGCTTTATTTTTTTGATAGTTATGCGGCCTTAAATGCATTTCTTATTCTGCTAGTTTGGTTATTTTTTATTTTAAAGCTCAATATTTTTAAAGAGATCAAATTACGGTTGGTCATACTTTCGGTTTTATTGCCGCTTTTTATTTGTCCGCTCGTAATGATCTTGTACGATTACGTTGATATCGCCCTCGACATTCATTCATACGATACGTTTTTGAATGGTGTTTTTGTAGTCGGTTTGTTCGAAGAGTTCATCAAACTTTTGCCAGCTTTACTCATTCTTCTCATTTTTCCAAAAAGTGTAAAAAGTCCGTTCGCTTTATTTTTCGCAGCATCGGTAAGCGCATTTGTTTTTGCGTTCGAAGAAAATATTTTGTATTTCAATAATTATTATGATCTATCCATTGTATCGGGGCGCGCGGTGCTTTCATCAACCCTACATGTAATAACGGGTGGCATTGCCATATACGGTGTAATTTTGTATAAATATGCCGGCCGTTCGTTTTGGGTAATTCCCCTTTGTTTTTTAATTGCCATATTTACCCACGGTGCATACAACCACACCTTGCACACCGGTTTTATTGTGCTTACACTGGTCATTGTATGTTCGGGCGCCCTGTCGTGGAGTTCAATGGTCAACAATTGCTTAAACAACAGTGTTGATTTTGATTCTTCGGCCAATGAAAAAATTTCCAACAAAGGCGTTTTTGTCATTGCGGGATTGTCGGTCATCATCATGGTCGAGTTTTTAACGGTTACATTTTTATACGGACCCGATAAGGGTAGGGAAGTATACTCAAACGCAATTTTAGGTGATGGTTGGATGGTTATGTTCCTTGCTTTTTCATTGGCGCGTTTTGATCTTATAAAAGGTAAATGGAGCCTCATTGATTTTAGCGGCATACGGGAGATTTCGCTTTTTGGTTCATTCATTGGTAAGGAAATTTTCATTCATGCGCTTGTAAAGAACGATGTCCTCAATGCAGGTGAGAATGTAAAAGCCAAGATCATGAAGAAATGTAAATCGGCCAATGAGGATACCTGGTATTTGGTAGAGACCGAAGACCCTAAATTGCCAAGGGCTTTGCTAAAGTTTAAAGAGAGTGGCGAAAATTTTATGGATTATAAAGTGGTAATGCTTTTGCGCAAAGTTGATATGCCTGAATTAACAGAACCGCTTTCTATTGATAAATATCCGTATATCGGTTTTGTAAGGATGAGTCCGGTTTAGTTTCTTGTTTTTGCCCCTTGGGCATAGTTTTTTCACTTTTTGTCTGCCACACAAATGCAGCCGCAGATTAGCGCATATTCAATTGCATTCAACGACACCGATAAAACAATTATGGGGAGTTAAAAAGTAACCCCGTCCGAACGGACATTTCAAAAAAAAATCATTTTCATTGGCCGGGCGGGCAAAAAAGTCACCACCTAATCCGAATTTTTTGACTTGATCTCATTTTTTGAAGACTTAATTTTATTTACAAAAAATTCCGCGCATTTACTCATAGCCTAATTTGTTTATTAATTGAATTCGTGAACGCAAAGCGTTTGGTGGACGAGCATCGCACTCTGCCAGATGATATCCGGTTAAATGGCATTGGGAACATTTAATAAATTCGTAAACTTTAACAGACTCGGTTATCAAGTAGCTAAATATTCCGACCCATAAAGTTTCTGAATGCTCTAAATATTCTCACAGTTTTCCCTCATGGATCTTTTCTGGCAGGGTGAGCTGGACGAGGGGCATTTTAAAAATAACGTAGTTTTTGAGAGAGGCGATTTTGCGCTGGCCGGATCGAAATATTTTTTTAGGTAGAAATTTGGCGCTAAGCGTTCAATAAGTTAAGGGCGGCCTGTGTGGGCAATGGCACGTCTTGAACGCGGGAAAAATCGCTTCTTGTAAAAAACAAGTTATTTTTAAGAAGCCTTGACCTTTTGGTTCTTTTGTGTCAAGACAAAAGAACGATAAAATTTATTCCAGCTAAAAGAAAGAAAAAGCGATTTCTTGATGTAAAGACGGATTTTTTATTTCGTAGTCATGTTTTTGTCACTTTTTGTCTGCCACACAAAAAGTAACCAAAAAAGTCACCACGTAATCCGAATTTTTTGGTTTATTTCCATCTTTTGAAGACCTAATTTGAACTACAAAAAATTCCGCGCATTAC
>JAYUZA010000388.1:0-4781 GCA_043752145.1 Flavobacteriales bacterium | reverse complement strand
TTTTTTTATCACCTGGTGTATTTATTAAAAAACAGACCATTATTTGCATATTATAAGAAATCAGAATTTGTTTTTTATGGAACCATGTTATTTTTGATATTAGTGAACAGTGGCTCTTCGGGAGCTTTTATATATTTTCAATTTTAGGTAATCATGATAAAAAAAACTTTTTTAACTACGTTGCTTCTATTTTTGTTGTATTGGCTGTTCGTTGAAAAACTTGCCCCTAAATGGTGGCATGCATCTCAGCATCAATGGCAGGATAATATTATTAATGCCCAATCTTTTTTATATGATGACGATAAAAGGTATCAAACTGTTGTCATTGGAACTTCTTTATCAGTTAGACTGATCACTGACAGTTTGCCCGCAGCGTATAATTTATCTTTTAATGGTCAGGGTATTTTTGATGGGTTACGTATCCTACGTCAAAAAGACACCAAGCTAAAGAATGTTCTAATTGAAACAAATTTTGTATTAAGAGAGGAAAGCAAAGAGTTTACTTCTTATTTATTAAGTCCGGTTTTATATTATTCGCGAAGGAAGATCCCGTCTCTTATGGCAAACAAGCAGCCTATTGCTGTAATTGGATCACAAATAAGTTTTAGAATTACTGAACCATTTTTACGTAGCATGAGATCATTTGTTAGCCCTTTATTTGGTGAAACACAAAGGAACGATGGTGGATCGACCAGGGTAACCCTGTTCGAAAAAGTCCTCGAGAATCACCATTCAAATTTTAATAACGTGCCCGATGAAAAAAAGATAATGGAAAGTTTTGAAAAACTAAAAATTTATGTGAATGAACTTGAAAAGCGTAACATAAATGTCGTCTTTTATGAAATGCCTGTCGACTCCAGTTTACAAAAATTACCAATGGCAGTGAATATTCGAAATTGTTTTTCAAAGTATTTTTCCGAGGATAGATACAAATACATTAAACTTGAACAAGGTACATATTACCAAACCACAGATGGCATTCATTTGACCAACGCGGAAGCGATCCGCTATATGCGCTATTTTAAAAGGGAAGTCATGAAAAACACAAGATAGTCGGAGGTCAAAATCACTGTTGAACTCAATTATTGGGGTCCCATTCCGTAGAATCGTTAAAAAACGGGATAAACACCCCTTGTTTCATGCCAAAAAATAAAGTCGATTAACAGATATGTCTTATATTTGAATACGTGCTAGACCCGTTTAAAACTATGAATTGTAGCTGGTTTCAAAATATTTCTAATATTAGGGTGATAAAGAAATTTTGTGTTTTAATGTTTTTTCTTGCCTTTCAAACAGCAAATGCACAAACTTATGGATGGCTTACAACTATAAGGCCGGGTGGTAACGAATATTGTTGGGATGTTGCGGCTGACGAATTTGGTAATTTTTTTGGTACAGGCAGGGTCAAGGCTAATTCCACATTTGGAACAACTCCTTTTACTGCGTCACCACCGCCAATCAGTGTTGCAGAAACCGATGTTTTTATTGCAAAGTATCGCAAAAATGGTAAATTGGCATGGGTAAAACGGGAAGGTGGCATTCAGCCAGATTGGGGTCGTTGTGTTACCGCAGATAAAGATGGTAATGCTCTTATAGCAGGCGATTATTGTGACACTGCTAATTTTGGAAGTTTTCATTTAAGCAAAATTGGGGTGGCAACAAATCGTAACATATTTGTTGCCAAGTATGACAGTGTGGGAAATTGCCTTTGGGCAAAGTTTGCTGGCAACGCGGCAAATTATTCAAGAGGCTATGGGATAACTACCGATAATGCAGGAAATGTTTATGTTGGGGGCCATGTTAGCGGACCAACAAATTTTGATGGAAAAACATTTGGAGTTACAGGTAAAAATCTACCTTTTTTAGCTAAATTTTCTCCTAGTGGAAACTGTATTTGGGCAAAGCACATTACCTGTTCAACTTCTGGTGCTATACACGACATAATATATAATACTACTAATCATAAATTTTATGCAGCCGGTTCTTACAGGGGTAACATTACAATCAATTCGGTCACCTATCCTGGTAACAGTCCTTCATGGAGTGATGTTTTTGTTTTAGAAGTAGATTCTTCGGGGGCATTTGGATGGATCAAAACTGCGATTGGTAATTACGAAGATGCCCCTTACGGAATCGAACTAGATAGCTCTGGTAACATTTACGTTGGTGGAAGATTTGCCAATGATCTTACCTTTAATACAACTACAATTTTTAGTAAAGTTATTGGGGCTACAGCAACAATTGCGAACGCTCATGCAAACGGATTTATTACTAAGTATAATCCAAGTGGAACAGTTGTATGGGTTGAAACAATATTATCAGACACATTGGTCGCATTACAAGACATTGCTGTTACAAAAAGTGGAAAAGTAATGGTAGTCAGTTCTGTTTTGAAAACAGTGTATTTGCAAGATGATACTATCCCGCATTTGTTTTCTACAGATAAGTCACTTCTTAGTTGTTATGATCTTGACAAGAATCAACTCTGGTTTAAGGTTACAGGAACTGGTGATCCGGTTGCTTCAAGATGTCTTGTGAATGGAATTTCAACCAATGGTAATAATGATGTTATTATGGGTGGCGAATATCTGGGATCCACTTGTAACTTCGATTCGTTTAACGTAATTTCTGGCGCAGGTTTTGATGGCTGGCTGGCCAAATTATACATGCCATTAAATCCAACAATAAAAATTTCAGATAGTATTTTATGCGTTGGTGATACCTTAACTTTTGACATTACACAAGAAGGTTCCGAAATAGGCATTGCCTGGCTTAGTGTTCCATCGGGTTTAAATTTCATAAGCTCGTCCAATCCATATACCGCTGTGGTAACTGGTGCTTTTACGTATTCACCATCCATACAGATCAACAATCCGATGCAAAGTGTAACAGTAAATTTTAGTAATACAATTTCTGCTCTTGCGTTTCCTGTGCTAAACATTCCCGATACAATTGTTTGTCCAACAACAGCAGTTACATACGATCTTGATAGTACTTTGTTTTATTCGTGGTACGATACAGATATGAATTCTGATAAGACCATTTCAACCACCGGTAATTTTTGGGTTCAGGTTACCAATCAAAACGGATGCACAATTACCGATACGTTTTTAATAAGTAATTATACGGTTAACGACAATGTATTAACCAATTCGGTTAATGCGTGTATGGGCGATTCAGTTAACGTTACAATGAACCCCGGTTATTTCACTCCAACATGGTATGATGCATCAACAGGCTTTTCACACTTTTTTAGTACCCCGGGTAATTATTCAATTATTGCTATTGATGCAAACGGGTGCAATGCATACGATACCGTTTTGGTCAATGGTCTTGTTCCGGTAACATTTTCGCTTGGAAATGATACCGCATTTTGTTCTTCAACATTCATTGACCTTTTGGCTCCCGCATCTCATTCGGGATATATCTGGAGCGACAGTTCTGCTGATTCATTGATCAGCGTAGGTACAAGTGGAATCGTTTGTTTGAATGCAACTGATGGAAACGGATGTACATATACAGATTCGGTTTTTGTGTCTGAAATATTTCCATCAGCTTTTTCGCTAGGTACCGATTCTGCAATATGCCCTGGTGATATTGTTGATCTGTTTGCTCCTATTTCTCACTCAGCATATGCATGGAGTACAGGTTCTTCTCTAACTTCAATTTCTGTGAATGTATCAGGAACCTATTGGCTAACTGCGTTTGATGGAAATGGCTGCGGCTATACCGACAGCCTTAATATAACGGTTAACATTCCAACCGCATTTAGTTTGGGAACCGATAGTACTTTTTGTAATGGAAGTATGGTGGATATTTTTGCGCCTGCCGGCTTTTCGAATTATAACTGGAGCGATGGAAGCACCTCAGCTATTTTAACGGTTGATACAACACAAGTAGTTTGGCTAAGTGCAAACGATTTGAATAATTGTGTTTCATCAGATACAATTGTTGTAACGCTGGATCCGTGTTTAAGCGTAACAGAAATAAATTTAGAAGGATTTAATTGTTGGCCAAATCCGTTTTCAGATCATTTAGTAATTGAGTTTGCTTTATCTGTTGATCAATTCAAGATCTCGATATTGAATTTAGCAGGTCAAAATGTATATTCTCAAACGTTCTATAATGAAAGCAAACAGATCATGATCAATACCGGTCGTCTTCCAACGGGCGTATACGGCTTATTCATAACAACGGCAGAAGGAAATTATTTCAAAAAAATAATAAAACAATAAGTTTATCACTTCATGATGGTTACATGTATTTTATTCGCTTGAAGAAACGGATAAGCTATCTTCCAGCTTTACCTTTATTTTAAAACAAAACGACATTTCGTTTATACAGGACCTTGAATTATAATAATTAACGTCCTTGTCATAGGTTCCTAGATAATACGTTTTCGGATTTGTTTTTATTCGTGGTACTTCAACTTCGTCTTGCTTATTGTTTCGCGCATTGATCAGTAAAGTATATCTGTTCTTCATCTCGGCATCAAAGGCAGGAAGTGTTCTTACGCACTCGGCAATGGTGGTTCGACCCGAAAGATTAAAAAGAGAAGTGAACAATAAAATGCAAAGTGCCCATACTTTAAGCGATTCAAAAGTATTTCTGGCCCTTTCTTTTTGGTTGGCCGAAAAAATCATCAATTGAAAAGCAATAAAAATATAAAACAGCAATTGAGATATGTTTTGTACCCGTCCCTGAAGCGAGTAGCCCGCCCCATAAATACTGAGCGCGTGAAAAATATAAAAGCAAAAAAGTCCAATGGTAAGGGAAAGGAA
>JAYUZA010000387.1:0-4792 GCA_043752145.1 Flavobacteriales bacterium | reverse complement strand
CTTTGAATTGGGAAAGTCAGTACAACGGTTATAAATTTGACAATTCATGGGCAACCAACGAAAATCAAAAAGGACAATTTTCACACAACCGTGGTGATCTTTCATTGGGTATTTACTATTTCAATGCCATTGATAAAAAGAACACAATTTTTATGGGCTTATCTGCCGGACATTTATTAGCCCATAACGTAAGTATGATGGGAATTAAGGATCGTATTTTTAGAAAATACACTGCTCATGGCGGTGCACAGTTTATTATTGAGCGTTTTGGTTTAATACCTAATTTTGTAGCTACCATTCAAGGCCCCAACACAATTATCAATATCGGTTCTGATTATAAAATTTGGTTTAACGATCAATCACATTATACAGGATTCGTTGATGAGATCTCGATGGGATTTGGAACGTATTACCGTATTGGTGATGCATTCATGTTATCGGGTAAATTCAATTACGCGGGATTTACCTTATCGGGTAGTTATGATTTTAACCTTAGCCAGTTTAATAAAGCTACCTTAGGTAAAGGCGGACTTGAAATGTTGCTTACTTATAGAAAAGCGTTTGGTATAGGAAAAGGCTCATCAACTAAATTTTTATAACACCACATAATATTTAAGAAAAAGCAAACCCAAATGGTTTGCTTTTTTTATTATACAACGTTTTAGAACCTTTGAGATATGCGTAAAATGAGGAGATATTTTTTATTCCTGTTTTCAATGGCGGTTTCACCAACCGTTACGCAAGGGCAAATTTTTTATTCCGAAAATTTTGATGGTGTTGTTTGTCCGGGTACGACCGGTTGCGACCATACACTGGTTGGATGGGGGCAAAGTATTTTGGGTGCCGAGGGAGCAACTCCCAATAAATTTTACATCAGCTGTGCCGAAAATGGTAACGTGGCGGGACTTTGTGGTACCGGTTGCGGATCAGACCAATCTTTACATGTTGGTAATGTTCCGGGCTCACCGGCTTCCATTTTTTGTCCTGCAGGCGATTGCGGGGCTTCATACGATGCTTCGGCAGGTTGTGAGACCAATAGGAGGGTGGAAACGCCTTCAATCAATTGCTCAGCCTTTACAGGTATTACAATTTCGTTTACCTATATGGAAAACGGGGAGGGGATATTGGATGATGCGGCACTTTGGTATTTTGACGGAACTTCATGGGCTATTATTAACGCTCTGGCAAAAACATCGTTGAGTTGTGCGCCTCAAGGAACATGGACCTCTTTTACAATGGCACTTCCCGCTTCGGCCGATCTTAATCCCAATGTTAGAATTGGTTTTGGATGGATCAATAACGGGAACAACGCGGGGTCTGATCCTTCCATTGCAATTGATGATATTACGCTAACGGCCACACCGGTAGTTCCTGTAGCGGGTTTCACTTTTACACCCGCAACACCATGTACAGGTCAAACGGTTACATTTACCAATACATCAACAGGCACAGGAGCGTTAACCTATGCATGGACCTTTGCAGGTGGTACACCCCCGACATCGACAACGACAAACCCTACAGCAACATTTGCAGCAGCTGGTCCCCATGTAGTGACGCTTATCGTAACCGATGGGGTGGGAAATGACGATACCATTACGCAAACCATTAATGTTATTACCTGTGTGCCGGCCGTTGCCGATTTTAGTTATTCTCCAACAACAGTATGTGCGGGTTCTCCAGTAACGTTTACCAATACCAGTACAGGTGCACCATTCACTTCAGCTTCGTGGAGTTTTCCGGGAGCAGTTCCGGCAACTTCCACCTCGTTAGTATCCGCCACTACTACATGGGGAACACCGGGAACATATTTAGTGACATTCACTGTTAACAATGCTTCATCCACCGATAACTATTCTGAACTCATAACGGTCATTGATTGTAGTGCTCCGCCCACAGCCGGATTTAATCCAAGCGCCAATCCTTTGTGTTTGGGACAGTGTATTGATTTTACCAATACGACCGTGAGTGGGGTAGGAAGTTATACAAGTGAATGGACGTTTACAGGAGCTACTCCAACAACATCAACTGCAAATAACCCAACAGGAATTTGTTTTGGAGGTGCTGGAACATATCCGGTAACATTAATTGCGGCCGATGCCAATGGTTCCGATACTATAACCATAAATATTGTGGTGAATCCCTGTGTAATTGCACCTGTAGCCAATTTTACGTATAACGATACCATTTGCAAAAACCAATGTGTAAGTTTTACCGATGCTTCTTCGGGTATGCCAACGTCCTGGTCGTGGGTGTTTGCAGGGGCATCAACACCAACGTCAATATTACAAAACCCGACAGCTATTTGTTACCCCACCATTGGAACATTTACCGTTGTATTAACAGTAACCAATAGCGCAGGTTCAAGTACCACATCCAAAAATATTACGGTCGTTAATTGTTCGCCACCCGGCACCAGTTTTTTGGCGAACGATACAAGCATTTGTTTGTATAATTGTGTGCAGGTAAACAATACAACAACGTTTGGCACAAATTATGTTTGGCTGGCACCGTTTGCTACGCCCGATACAAGCTATGCGGCCGAACCGGGGCAATTTTGTTATAACGATACAACCGGTACTTTTTTAATTACACTCATTGCGTATAATGCATTTGGAAACGATACCGCTTATCAATTCATAACAGTTGATACGGTTCCCATTGTTGAAGCCTTTCCCGATATAATTGCTTTATCGCTTGGCGACAGCGTGGACCTTTCAGTCGTGGCTAATTGCGGTTTAGGAAATGTAATTTGGGTGACTACCGACACAGCGTCTATTGACGACAATACATTGTCAACGGTAAATGTTACACCAACCACACCAACACAAACAATTTATTACGTGTATGTATATGGACCCAATGGTTGCGCCAATGTTGATTCGGTAATCATTAATGTTGAATTGACTGATGTCATCGCGGTGCCCGATATTTTTTCACCCAACGGTGATGGTAATAATGATATTCTTCATGTGCTTGGACCGGGAGTAAAGGATATGAATTTTATGATCTATAATCGTTATGGTCAGCAGGTGTTTATTTCATCCCGGCAGGAGAATGGCTGGGATGGAAAACACAAAGGAAAACAATTAGACCCCGGGGTTTTTGGCTGGTATTTAGAATATACATTAACAAGCGGGTTAAAAGGACAACAAAAAGGAAATGTGACGTTAGTAAGATAGTAGTGAAAAGGGTTTTGTTACATATAATTTTATTTTCTCTTGGAGTAGCGTCCTGTCGCAAGAACAAGGATACTTCTGCACCTGTAATTACAATTACATCGCCCTTGCAAAACTCAACCGTTGACGCGGGTAATTTCATTCATTTAAAAGCTAAAGTTACAGATGATAAAAAACTTGAATATGTGCGGTTTAAATTACTTTATACCGATGGGATAACACAAATTGCTGATCCCATTGAGTTTTCGGTCTCGGGAAAAGAATTGATCATTGACCAAACATTAATGGTTGGCGATATTCATACATTGAATGGCTTGCATCAAATAATCATTGAAGCCTTTGACGGTACCAATAAGAAAAAAGCTTATTGGGATATCAATGTAAATGAAGTTCCGCGCGTTTTTAAAAAAATGATGGTGGTGCGTAATTCAGGTTCATCGTTTGCCATTGACTCATTGGCAGGCTCGGTTTTTGTCCCGTATATAATAGGTGCCAGCGATTTTTCCACTGCTTGCCTGAGCGATTATTACCAGCAATTATATGTTGCGGGAAATACCAACGGAGAATTAAATGCGTATAATTTAAATACGCATACTGTTTCATGGACGATTGCGTCTGAATTACCTTCGTCAACGGTGCCCGTTTTTTATTTTAATGAATACAATTTATCCGAAGGAACTTTATATCAATCCATGGCATCGGCTACGAATGGAAAATTAAAGGCAATTACTTCAACCGGTAGCGTTTCCAAAACATATACAATGCAAACGGGATACAATTCCATTTGCATGACAACAACAACCAACCATTTAATTGTGGGTGAAACATCGGTTGCAGGAAGTACAAATTATATAAGCTATTATTTTAAAACCGGATTTGCTTTAGATCATACAACAAGTATACCCATGAAACCAAAAAAGGTATTTATACTTTCAGGGAATGAAGTTGTGGTTATCGGTAACAATGGTGCTCAGGGTGAATTACGCATTTACAATAGCAATACAAACGGTTTGTGGGAACAGGTTGATATTCCTGCGGGAAAAATTTACGATGCTTTGCAATATGATGTCAACACCTATTTAATTGCGCACGAAACAGGGATCTTAAAATTTGAGCATTCACCCACCAATTTAATAACCTTAATTGCGGGCGACAAAGCGCAGTGTTTAACCATAAGTCCCGTTAACGGAATTTTGTATGCGGGAGTAGGGAGTATAATAAAGGGTTATAGCCCAATTACAGGGGCTGCAGCGGGTGGTTATGCCTGTGCAGATTCGGTGAAGGCTATTTTGTATCAGTTTAATAAATAAATTCAAGTGGCAGTAGGCAGCGGCAGGTGGCAGTCGGGAACTTCAAGCATTGGGGTAATGATTAGATTGTGTAACGGATTCGAGGGAGCAGAAAAAAGTCGCTTGCGACTTTTAAGATCTGTGTTAATTAATTTTTGACGCTTGTTTGTCAAAATTGTTTTAAATCTGTGCAATCTGTGAAAATCTGTGGCCGCGGAGCGAAAAAAGGAATTGAGCGCCACAGGCGCGAAATATAAAACCTTAAGTGCTCTTAAGTGTCTTAAGTGGTTTAAAAAAATAAAAAACATAAGTGCCGCAGGCACGAAA
>JAYUZA010000386.1:0-4792 GCA_043752145.1 Flavobacteriales bacterium | reverse complement strand
CCAAACATTTTCCGGGTCATGGCAATGTTGTTGGCGATACACATAAGCAATTGGTTTTTATCAAGGGCGAGATGAAAGAAGTGGCATTGTACAAGCCTTTAATCTCACAAAATATTCCAAGCATCATGATCGGTCATATTGCGGTAAGCGATAATGAAAAATACAATACGGATGGTTTGCCAAGTACTTGCTCACGTAAAATAGTGACCGATCTTTTGCGCAAGGAAATGGGATTTAACGGACTTATTGTTACCGATGCGTTAAACATGGGTGGTGTTGTAAATATTCCCAATTGCGAACTATTGGCGGCTAAAGCTGGATGCGATATTTTATTGATGCCTGTTGACGAGAATAAAGCTATTAAATCGTTGCTTAACGAAATGAAAACGAATGTTGAATTCAAAGAACAGGTTTACCAATCGGTAAAGCGCATCATTCGTTTAAAAATTTGCATGGGAATTATCGAATAATTCATTCATGGGTTCGGGTAAAAATTCAGGTACACACAAAACAGTTATTATCATTTGCGGACCAACAGCAGTTGGTAAAACGGCTATCGCTATTGTTGTGGCAAAGCAGTTAAACACTGAAATAATAAATGCCGACTCGCGTCAAATTTATAACGAATTGAACATTGGTGTTGCCAAACCAACGGCTGATGAGTTAGCTAAAGTAAAACATCACTTAATAGGCACACATTCGGTAACCGAATTATATGGAGCCGGTGATTTTGAAAAAGAAGCTTTAAGCCTCACGACCGAATTATTTAAAAATCATAATACACTTGTAATGTGTGGCGGAACCGGCATGTATTTAAAAGCTTTTTGTGAGGGTCTTGATGATCTACCGAAGGCCGATGAAGCTTACAGAGCCGAAATGAAAGAAGAATTCGAGAAAAAGGGAATAAACTATTTGCAGGCTGAATTGGAAAAAGCCGACCCAAAGGCAAAGGAGTTGATGGACTTTGAAAATCCTCAGCGACTCATGCGCGCGTTGGAGATCATAAAAGTATCGGGAAAAAAGTATTCAGATGTTTTAGAAGGAAAAAAAATAAATCGTCCGTTTAATATTCTGAAGATCGGTTTAAATACCGATAGAGATGTTTTGTACAACAAGATCAATAAACGGGTCGATGCAATGATCGAAACGGGGTTTTTAGACGAAGCAAAACAACTGAAACAGTTCGAAAACATGAATGCATTAAAAACGGTTGGTTATAACGAATTGTTTGATCATTTAAACGGCAATTCAAATTTACGTTTTGCCATTGAAAAAATCAAACAGCATACCCGTAATTATGCCAAAAGGCAATTAACCTGGTTCAGAGCTGATAAAGAAATAATGTGGTTTGATCCATCTCAAACAGATAAACTTATTAGTTTTGTTCAATCAAAAGTGGAGTAGGTGTTAAGTGCATTTAAATCGTATCAAAAAGTTGAAAAACATATTGTAAGATTAATTCTTGCCGAAACCATCATTCAATTAATAAATGCGGCCTTCATGTTAGCCTTATTGGTGTACATGGAAAAACTGGGATATAATGATGTTGATAGTGCGCATTATCAAAAATACCGTTTTGTTGGCGTTTTAGCTTTGGCAATTCCCATTGGCATGTACATTCGCGGCCGAAAAATTAAACCGCTTTTGTATTTATCAACCATTATGGTTCCGCTTAGTGCTTTGCTCATTATTTATTCGATAGAATATCATTCAAAATGGTTGATCTATTTAAGTCATTTAGCCTGGGGCGCAGGATTCGTTTTTATGCAAGTAGGTGTTATGCCTTATATTTTGCGAAACGCTTCTAAAGAAACACAAACCGAAGCCATATCCTTAAGTCATAGTACATGGAGCATCGCAGGAGTTGTTACCGGACTCGCATTTTTTATTTTGCAATTCAGTATGCCCAATTGGTTCGATGAAAAAGTAATTATGCAAATATTTGCCGTGCTTGGATTCTTTGCGTTTTTCATTGTACATTCCATTAAGATCCCCGAAAATTTAAATGATCCTGAAGCAAAGAAGAAAAAAACAAAATTCTTGGATTATGATTGGGGAGTTATAACCGTTGCTATGATCCCTACAACACTTATAGCGGTTGGTGCAGGATTAACCATTCCGTTCATCACCTTGTTTTTTTATAAGGTCCATGGAATGGATACCGATATGTTTTCGCTATGGGCGACATTAACCATGCTCATTGTTTCGTTCTCTACCATGTTGGTACCAAATGTAAAACGCAAATTAGGATATAAATTAGCCATTCCAATTACACAAAGCGTAGCCATTATGGCTTTGATAGGATTAGCCTCAACCGAATTATTTGCCGAACATAAATTAGCTTGTGCAATTGCCATCTTTTTTTATGTAGTGCGTCAGCCTTTAATGAATATGGCTGCACCCATGACATCGGAAGTGACTATGCATTATGTGGGTAAGAAAAACCAGGAAATGGTAAGTGCCTTAACGGCCTCAATATGGAGTGGAGGATGGTTCATTTCCTCATTGGTATTTGAGAATTTGCGCAAGGTTGAATTTTCGTTCGCATCCATTTTTTTGGTTACGGCTTGTTTTTATGCGGTGGGTGTATTTTCTTATCATTTGCTTACTGTGGATGCCGAGAAGAAGGGGAGATTGCCAATATAATTGAACACGGATGACGCGGATGCAACGGATTTTGCCCGGATTAATCCGCACCCACACCAGCACCCTTCATTCCCACGAAATGAAGTTCAATGAGACCGCTTAAAAGCAATGATGAACGAGTTAAAGTGGGAATCTCCCCATGCCCATGTTAGTTGGAATGGTTCTTGCATTGTTTTTTAGAAAAACCCCATATTCGTTAAAACCTTTGTATGAAATGCATCTTAATTTTAGCATTAGTTATCCCATTTAGTTTGTTCGCCCAAAAGCAGGATTCAATTGTGAAAGCAATTGACGCACAGGTAACGCTTATTGAAAGAGCTATTTTCAAAAAGGAAATTAAACGCGATACAATAAAAAATATAAACGAGGAATACGAACAACTTTCGGTCGTAGCTTTTTATGAAAACAAAAAACTACGAAAAATACGGATCGATAGCGGTGATGGCGCTGCAGGTGATATTAGTAGCGGAACTGAGTATTATTATATGAATGGTGAATTGGTATTAATGTTCAAAGGCACCAGTTATTTTATGGCCGGTGGTTGCAGTGAAATAGAGAAAGTATACTTTTTTAAAAATAATTTTATTCAGTTAATTTCCACCACCGACTGTAAAGACGAAGACGCAAGGGTCATGAACGAGTATTTTGGCGGATACAGTTTTGGTGTCAAAGATGCATTGGAGACTATAAAAGTAGATACCGAAGGTGTTCCGCTTACAAAGTGATTAATGTCTTTCAAAATTGTCGGCCAAAGTTAAATCCGGTCAACAGTATCTCACAAACATCACTCTCATCGCAACAGCCGGTGTATTTAATGCAGGTGGTTATTCGTCTTATATGAATTCCTTTCTGAGGCAAAAGATCAACCAAATATTCAAGCCGGTCAAATTTTAATGTAGTATCGGTATCATGGTCATACGTTTGAACGTATTGAAGTGTTATTTCAAAATTAGGATATTCCTTAAATAAGGTTTTTAGTTTTTTAATTGCAATATCTGTTGGAGCACGAAACCTCGTTTTCGGATTTTTGTATTCTACTGTGCATATTGTAAGATCAATAACTTCGGGATCAATATTGGTAGAATAATAGATCTCGTTAAAATTCGATTCTTTTTGAGGCCCAATGGTAGAAAATTTATAGTTGAATTCCCGGTCATACAAACTGTTATTTAAACTCACCGGTGAATCATAATATAATGTAATAATATAAGTACGATTCAGCGCGATAAAATTACTGTCTTTTGAACGAAGGATTAATTTACCATCGCCATCATTAAGTGCAGTGACTTTTAATGAATCGTCACGCATAACAGTTATGATAACATTAATGACCGGTTTTTTACTTGTTGCATCAGCCGTTTTTACGGTTAGTGTCAGGTCAGGTTTAAGTGTTCCCGATTGGGAAAATGAGTTTGTGCAAATGAAGCATATCAAAAGCAAATAGAGTAGTGTGGTTTTTGTTTTATTCATAATAATTATTGTTTATTGATTTTGTGAACCGTACCAAAGTATTGGGAGGTTTCATGACCCTTTAATGGATGAAACAAGAAAAGGTAACCCTTGCGGTTAAATAATTATTGAAATATTTTTTTTGCGTAAAAACGTTAGCTCAAATGTATAATCGCATTTTTAATGGCGTATTTTACAAGTGCTGTAATGTCGTTTGATTTTGTTTTTTTATAAATATTCATGCGATGAAAATCAACGGTGCTGGCCGAGATATTCAGTGTCTTTCCTATTTCCTTATTTGTTTTTCCGTTGCACAATTCCTTTAATACTTCCACTTCTCGTTTACTTAAGGATAATTCATCAAACAATGGATTTATACCTTTTTCATGAAGTAAACTTTTAAGCAGGGCTTTTGAGATACTGTTGTCGTAATAAAAACCATCTTCATTCACGATCTTAATAGCCTGAAACATTGTTTCCGAATCGCCCCCCTTTGATAAAAATGCATTGGCGCCTCTGGTGATTAGATCTGAAACCAATGCCGTTTCGTTATACATACTTAAAATGATGACTTTAATGTCGGGAAATTTTTTCTTTATTATGTCCAATGTTTCGCGGCCATTCATAACAGGCATTTCAATATCCAGTAATACGATATCGGGTTTTATTTTTTTTAATAGTTCAAGTAATTTTTTTC
>JAYUZA010000385.1:0-4792 GCA_043752145.1 Flavobacteriales bacterium | reverse complement strand
TTGACGGCTACTATTAAAATTTTAGAGCCGAGAATGGGAATTGTCAGCCTTTCACAAACTTAACCCCTTGATAAGGCACAAAAAGACCATAAATTAAGTAATCGTTAAGCAGTTTTTGCCCCTGGTTAACTTTTTTTAACTGCCCAACCCTATACTTAACACACAATTGTACGTTTATAAGTGACAAAACATTTCTGTCGGCTCAGTCGATGTTTTAATATATTTAATCATCCATTTTTTAAAACAAAACATTATGAAAGCTATTTTTCAAAAATTAAAGTTTGCGCAAGCAAGGTTCGAAAATTGGTTCAATAACCGTTTCGGATGGTTTTTTACAAATGGTAATAAAGATAAGTCGTATTCAGACTCACGTAATCCTTTATAAATTTCTATAGCGGGTATTTTGCCTTCAGCGCTTCGGTAATTTGCGCAACAGCCGGACAGATCATCGTGTTTTCGTAAGTGATTTTTAATTTTTGCAATATATTACGCTGCTGTGTATGCGGAAATTCCCTGCAGGCGTTTGGGCGGTCGTTATAAATACCACATTGATTATCCTCTCCAATGAACGCACATGGCATGGTCTTAAAAACATTGTCATTTTCTTCATCAACCTTTAAATATTTAGTTGCGAAAACAGCGGGACGCATTTTTAACGCCTTGGCAACACGCTCAATATCCTTTTGCAATAAAAGAGGGCCTGTAGTTCTGCAGCAGTTGGCGCATTGCATGCAATCAATTTTTTCAAATGCTTTTTCGTGCAATGCGTTGCAAACCATATCCAGGTCTTTCGGACCTTTCTTTTTTAATTTTTCAAAAAATCTTTTGTTCTCGGCTTGCTTCTTTACACTTAGCTCCAGAATTTGCTTGTAGGGTTCGATCATTTATTTACCGGCATTATTTTACAACCACAATGCGTTGTTGTATACCCAACGAAGGTACAGAAATAATATATATCCCATTGTTTAAGTGAAACGAAGTTTGCTGTTGAAAATTGCCCGTTAAAACAAGGTCACCAATTTCGTTAAGCACAACATACGCTTGCGATGCATTGCTTGCGTGATCGAGTTTAAGCATTATGTTTCCATTCGATGGATTCGGGAATACCGAAAGTTCAAACGCGTCAAATAGATCAGAAACCGCGGTTGCAGGTGAAATGATAAATGAGAGTGTATCATAATCGTTGGGTGTAAATGGAGGAGAACATGGCGGACCACCGAAACCCGCATTAAGCGTAAAATAAAAATTATAATTGCCTGCCGGTTGCGGAGGAATAATAACCGTATCAATATCACTACAAGTGGTGGTTAACATTCCCTGGCAATGCATACCTGATGCATAAATATCGTTTCCTGTAATACCACCTACAGCCGTTCCTTCGCATCCCGAATTTGGGAAATAAGAGTTTATATAAAATGTAAGCGTGTCGTTATCATCCGGAGAAGATGGAACAAGGGTAATACCCATGATCATTTGTGATTGGACACTTAATGCCGAACAAAATAAAAACAATGTGCTAAGTTTTTTATACATATGGAATTAATTTTTAAGTATTGCTTTTCCTTTTATTTTAGAGATAGTACCCGGCATATCCGCCTCGGTAATTAATTTCGTGAGAACGCTCACATGATTTTTTTTATGTCGCCTTGACCGTACAAAAATATTTACGCTTCTTACAAGGCCTTTTTGCTTAACCGATTTAACTTTTCCAACCGAAAAATCATGTTGTGTTTTATACTTTGTAAGTGGTAAATATATCTTTGTTGTGCCGTTTATATTGGTATATTTTTCCAAAGTGCTGTCACCGTTCTCGTATTTAACAACCAATACCAGTGTATCGGTGCTTTTGATGTATTTAATTCGTATATCAAAATACCTGTCAAAATAAACTCCTGTTGAAATATCCTTAAAAATCCGACCAATGGATTCAGACGCTCGCACATCGTAATTACGTTTCAAATAATTGCGTAAGGCTTTTGCCTCGGTGTTGTATGAATAAGTTAAATTGTATTGTAAGCCGGTTTGGCCGGGATAAATATAATTGCGGTACGGACTTGTCACAATTTTCCATTTGAAGTCGGCTCCCTTAGCGTTGAAAGCCAAACTCACGACCAATAACAGTATTGCAAACGTTTTTTGCATGAATTAAAGATAAGCAAAAAAAAGGTGAGGTCTTAACGTAAAAGCGAAAAATGCCCTGAAAGTTCACGGTTGGTACCATTACTTTCTTCAATGTATTTGATCTTCCAAACGTATACACCGTCTTTGCAATTTACACCTTTGAAAGTGCCATCCCATTGCGATTCAAGGCTATTGGTAGTAAAAATGATTTGTCCCCAACGGTCAAAAATCTTAAAGTCATAAGTTGAGCGACTCACATCCCTTAAAACGGGAAAAAACAATTCATTGGAACCATCACCGTTGGGTGAAAATGCGTTGGGAATATAAACACTGGTAAAACCATTTATAAATACTTCATGGCAAACAGTATCGGAACAACCAATGCTGTTTTGGGCTATTAAACAAACTGTATAGGTTCCGCCACTGTCAACCGGAAAATAATAGGATGGATCACTTTCATTGCTGAAGTCTATTCCGTCAAAATTCCAAACGTATGAATTTGTTCCATTGGTAAGATTAATGAAATTTACCTGCGGGTTGAACACATCGGCCTGTTGCGGATTAAATGAAAATGCGGCCGTAGGAGCAACCACATCATCAACATAAACCGAAACGGTTGTTGTTCCTGAACACCCGGCTGCATTAGTTCCCGTTACGTTATATGTGGTTGTAGCTGTTGGATTAGCCCATACTGATGAACCGGTTGTTGCGCTTAATCCGGTTGAAGGGCTCCAAACATAGGTATCGGCACCTGTAGCCGTTAAAACCGTAATTGAACCAATGCAAACACTGGCCGAGTCGCAGTTGATTTGCGGTGATTGCAATGAATCCACTGCTATCACTGATGAAACTATACATCCGTTAGCGTCTATAACGGTTCCTGTATAGGTTCCCGTACAAACCGAATCACTAAAATTTTGTCCTGCACCAAAAATACTCCAGGAATAGGCATAAGGTGGTGTTCCTCCTACAGCAGTAATTCCTACCGATCCATTGCAAACATTGTTACAGGCTGCTATACTTGTAAGGGTGGGGATAACAACGGTTGGTTCGGTAATGGTAACCGTTGCGGTATTTGGACAAGCAGTTGCGTTACTAAGATCAACTGTGTACGTACCTGCCGCAAGTCCTGTTGCCGTTTGTGTGGTTTGTACAGGAACAGTATTCCATGAATAATTGAGCGGTGGAGCGGCAAGAGCCGTTGCAGTTCCGTCATTGCTGCCAAAACAACTAACGTTTGTTGAACTTACGCTGTTTGATAAAATAGAAATAGTTTGTGTAAAAACACCCGGAGCGTTACATGGACCATTGCTTGTTAACGTAACTGTATAATTTCCCGGACCTGAAAAGGTATGGTTTGGGTTGAAAATTGTTGAAGTATTAAAAGCTCCTGAAGCCGGATCTCCAAAATTCCATAAATACCCGGTAGAACACACATTGGAGAGGTTTGTAAAATCTACCGAAGATGGTCCCGTACAGTTAAATGAAAAATTTGCTGTATTGGGATCAGCGTTCTTAATTAAAATATCATCAATGGCGGCACCATCGTATCCATTACAGGTAGTACCCGAACCAAATAAAAAACGAAAACGTACGCTTGGTTTATTTGCTAAAGCGCTCATACAATGCTTTGCAGTTACCCATCCACCACTTCCGTTTCCTCCCTGGCACGAACCACTGGTTAAACCTATGCGTCCGCTCCAGCCATGCTTTGGGCTTGCGCTTGTCAACCATGAAATACTATTGTAATTAAACCAATTATCGTTAAGGCAATTTACAGGATCATTATACGCACCAACATTTGTCCAGGTTGTTCCACCATTTAATGAATATTGCAAAACAATGCCATCGAATTTAAATTCGGTTTCCCAAAATATTTTAAACGAGATCCATGGGTAATTTAAAGCTGAGAAATCAAAACAAGGGCTCATTAAATACGATTGTGCCGAAGCACTGTATCCCGAACCGGTTAAACCACCAACGCACCACGATTTTGTTCCGCCACCGGCTGATGAAATTGTAGGATGTGCCGGAGTGCCCCAGGCCCAATCATCATTAACACCACCTGTAGTCCATGAAGGCCCAGCTTCAAAACCTTCATTGTATGGAAATGAATTGATGGCAACACCACATTGCGCAAATGATCTCAGTGAAACAGATTGAATAAATAGTAAAAAGAAAAATGCAAGAAGTTTTATGAACTTTACCCGTTCGATAAAAATTAGTTTCATTTTAATTTATTGGGGCGGGAATTGTAAATTTTAACGGTTTAGTGGCGCCTCTTAGATAAACTCACGATAGCGCCATTCAAGGATCTCATTAAAATTCTAATAGCACAAAATTATGCTATTCCTTTACAAGTCCAAATTAATAAAGCGTTAATCTTTGAACAAGTTAGCTCAATTTTTTATGAATTTCACTGTTTGCTTACCCGATACACCTATAAAAGTTAAAATATACACGCCAGCCGTTAAATGCTCGGTTGAAATTGTTTTTACTGCCACAACTCCCGGAGTTTGATCCTCGAGGGTTGTTTGTTGAACAATTTTACCCGAAAGATCGGTAATAATGATCTGTTGATCCTTATCAGAAATATATTGCAAGACCGCAAAATCAGAAACCGGATTTGGGTACAAGCCGATCAATGGCTGATAATTATAATCATTGCTTA
>JAYUZA010000384.1:0-4792 GCA_043752145.1 Flavobacteriales bacterium | reverse complement strand
CCAATTTTACCTCGATGCTTGTTGACCGGGGCGGAACCATTTGGTTGGGAACCGATGCTATGGGTCTGCTTAAAATCATCAACCCTATTTTCATCAATTATTCCAACAATGCATTTTTAAATAGCCCTAATCTATTTTCTGTTGCAAGTATCGGGAACGAAATTTGGGTAGGCTCAAGAACAAAAGGAATTCTGGTTTACCATGAGCAAAAAGGCGAATTAACAACACTAAACAGTGACAACGGATTTCAGAACCGAATCAACACTTTGGTCGTAAGCAATAATTTAATTTATGCCGGCTCGGGTAACGGCATACTTATTATTGATCCAAAAACATATAAAATAAAAGGTAAGACCCTTCTTCCCGAAATTGACGTCAAATCCATCACAATACACGATAACGGAACAATAGCTGTGGGTACCGCGGGCGAGGGTTTATTTGTTATTCAACCAAACGGTGATATAACAAACTACAAAGAAAAAAACGGGTTCATTCATAATTATATTCATTCATTACTCATTGATAAAACAAACAAATTGTGGATAGGTACCGGAAACGGACTAGCGTACTTAAATTTATCGGACCAAAAAATGACGATTATTGACAATAGCCAGCTATGCAACAGTTATGTTGGTTGTATTTCGCAGGATAAATTCGGCAATATTTGGCTTTCAACCGACCGTTGTTTAATGAAGTATGACGGAATGAAATACGAAAAATATGATCGCCTTGACGGCCTTGTTTCAAATACACTTTATCTTGTAAAATGCGATAGCCGTAACAATGTTTGGGTAGGCAGCAATGCCGGAGTTGACCGTCTTAAATTAGGCCCCTATGGTAAAGTTGAAAAAATAGATCATTTCTCGATGCAGGATGGATTTATTGGCAACGAATGTAACAGCCGCGGTGTTTATGAATCGCCCAAAGGCGAATTGTATTTTTGCACCATTCGCGGTTTGATCAAATACATTGGCAAAGAAGAATTCAAATCGGTTTGCAATCATAAAGTAATTATTGGCGGCCTTAGTGTTTTTTATTCCACGCCCAATTACGATGAACTTATGCATGGTGAAGTTAAAAAAGGAACCTCGTTATATACGAACCCTGTTTTCAACCATTATCAAAATCACATCACATTCCAGTTCATATGCACCGAAAAATGCCGCCCAAACGATGTTTCGTATTCATTTAAACTGGAAAATTTTGATGAGAAATGGTCGCCACCTGTTAAAACGAACATTGCAACATATAGTAATTTACCAGCGGGAACTTATAATTTTGTAGTACGAACGCTTGATAAAAATCTAGAGGCTACAGGTATCTCCGATACCTTTTCGTTCACCATTACAGCGCCCTTTTGGTTGAAACCATGGTTTTACGTTACCTTTGCCATTTTATTTTTCGGTTTCCTTGCCTTTTTAAAATTCAGGAACGAACAACGTGACGAATTCCAACGCATGTTATTGGAGAAAAAAGTAAACCAACGTACCATTGAGTTAACCAAACAAAAAGAAGAACGCGAATTGTTACTGAAGGAGATCCATCACCGTGTAAAAAATAATTTACAGATCATTAATAGCCTTATTAATCTGCAGGCCGGACAAATTCGTGACCCCGAGTCGTTGAAAGTGTTTGAAGAATGTAAGAACAGAATAAAATCGATGGCTATTATACATACCAAATTCTATGAGTCGAAAGATTTTTCAAAAATTGATCTGGCCGATTATGTAAAACACTTGGTTAAAGACCTGATACAAACCTATAACGTAAATAAAAAAATTGAACTGGTGTGTAACATTAATTCAATTCAAATGGGTATAGACACCGTTATTCCGGTGGGATTAATATTGAATGAAATTATTTCCAATTCACTAAAATACGCATTCAATAAAGTTGAAGAGGGAATTATTGATATTAGCTTAAAACGCAATTTAGCCACAGGTGAGTATGAAATGATGGTGGGTGATAATGGTTTGGGATTTGATAAAGCAAAATTCGAACATTCTGATAACACTTCACTGGGATTTGAATTGATAAAAATATTAAGCGAACAATTGAACGGGACAGTTGAATTGTTTGAACGTTCGGGTACTTTTTTCAAGGTCACCTTTACCGAAATTGATAAACATCGCTCACCAATAACGAAATGATGAAGGATTGTAATTGGTTTGAAAATTGGTTTGACACCACCTACTATCATCAGTTGTACAAACACCGCAACGATGAAGAAGCCGAGCGATTTATTGCCAAACTGATTTCCCTTTTAAAGCCATCGGCCAATGAGTTGGTACTTGATTTGGCTTGCGGCCGCGGGCGACACAGTGTTTTTTTAAACAACCATGATCTCAATGTTATTGGATTTGATCTATCGGAAAAGAACATTACCGCTGCCAAAAAAATGTCCGCCAAGATGACCAGGTCGGACGGTGAGAATCCCACCTTGCATTTTGAGATAAAGGACATGCGAAAGAATTTTGGCGAAAGTAAATTTTCCATAATTTTCAACCTGTTCACCAGTTTCGGGTATTTTCAAAACGAAGAGGACGATCTGTTGGTGCTCGCCAATGTTTCCAAGGCTTTAATACCCGGTGGTGTTTTTGTTTTCGATTTTTTAAATGCCGGTGTTATTAAAACGATTGATTTTAAAGATGAAAAGCTAACTGTCGACAACATTGAATTTCATTTCTCTAAATCCATTGAAAATAATTACATCATAAAAAAAATCACTGTTATTGATTCCGGAAAAACACATTCCTTTACTGAAAAAGTAAAACTCATTGACAAAGGATGGTTTGAAAAAAGTTTCTCGGCCGTGGGACTCAACATTCAAAATATTTTTGGCGATTACGAGTTAAATCCCTATTCAGCCAATTCAGAAAGATTAATAATCATTGCAAAAAAAATGTGTGAATAGTATAACTTATTACAAATGTTGTATAATGCTTTAGGTATGATCGGGATGTACTTTTGGTTATAAAAATTGAAGACTTGCCTTTGATAGTTACTGAAAATTAATTTATATTTACACAAAAACACTTCATGAAAAAATTCGCCTCCCTTCTTATCATTACCATGTTCTTTTCGGCTTGTGGCACACAGGTTCCCGTTACCAATCGCAGGCAAATGAACTTGATCCCTGAAAAAGACCTGATAGTGATGGCCGAAACGCAATACCGTGATTTTTTATCAAAGGCGGTAATTGTGGGTGCCAACGATGTTCGTGCGCAGCAAGTAAACCGTGTTGGTTTAAAAATTAAAAAGGCTGTAGAAGATTACCTTACTAAAAAACAACGCTTAGGCCGAATTACCGGGTTTAAATGGGAAATAAAAACCGTGCAGGACGAAACAGTAAACGCCTGGTGCATGCCGGGTGGATTAATTGTGGTATATACCGGAATTTTGAAATTGGTTGACAGCGATGATGAATTGGCCGTTATCATGGGGCATGAAATTGCTCACGCAATAGCGCGTCATGGAAACGAACGGATGAGCCAGGGTATGGTGGCACAAGGCATTGGTGGAACGTTTGGTGTATTTGCAGGCAGTAATCCAACAGCAGGGGCACAATTATTTATGCAGGTATACGGTTTAGGTGCAGGCTTAAGTATGTTGAGCTACTCGCGTAAACATGAATCGGAAGCTGATAAAATGGGATTGGTATTTGCAAAAATGGCAGGATATGATCCGTACAAAGCTATTACGTTTTGGACCAAAATGTCGCAACAAGGTGGTGCTGCCGCTCCCGAATTATTCAGCACGCATCCAAGCGATGAAAGACGAATTAAAGATCTGGAAGAATTTATTCCACAAATTGATTCTTATATCAATTAAAAAGGCAAAAGCCATGAGGCAAATGGCAAAAGCACAAATCTCTAGTGCCTTTTGGCTTATGGCTCTTGCCTTCCCAAATAACTAATCCTTTTCCCACTTTCGGGTTACTCTACCCTCTTGCCTTTCTATTTTCCATTTGTTTTTCCGCGCGAGTTTAAACAATCTTTTACGCAATTTTTTTGGATAGAACGATTTTGTAAGATAACCAAACCTGCATCGCTTTTTTAATACACCAATTTGACCTAAAATATCGTTAGCAGCTGCCGCGCAACGCATCCCAAAAAAAGCGTAATCATAAGGTGTTTTTTCCAGATAACCGGCCATGATCATTTTTGTTTTTTCATACTGATCCTTGTTCACCGGAATATAAAACGTGGTGAACTTCTCCCCTCGCCCGTAAGGCGCTTCCCCATTTGTATTGGATGCACCAAATGCCCCATGCAACTTTCGCTTATGCGCTACAATGTGTACTTTGTTGTTTGGACCAAAGCCAAAATCAACGCTGTCTACCTCAATGGTGGTATGACCACCATGCAAACCACCAAAATAATGCGATTCGGTTTTCTTATGCCCTTTAGCGGGCTTTGAACCATATAAGAAATGTACTTGTAAATATATAGTATCACTTTGTGCCGAAACACAAAACGCATACATAAAAAGCATAAGTAAACTATACTTCAATTTTAGAGGAATTGGTAAGAAATAAAAAAGCCGTTATAGTTTTATAACGGCTTTTAATATTTTATGTTACTTCAGACTTTTGTTAATTATTCAAAATATTTTTTTAGCCAAAATATTCGTGTGTTTTATGCCTTATGCCTTTTGGCTTCTGCCTAAAAAACTATTTCTTCGCAGATGTATATAGTTCGGAAACCTTGTTCCAGTTAACAACATTAAAAAATGCGGTTACATAATCGGGTCTGCGGTTTTGGTAATTCAAATAATACGCGTGCTCCCAAAC
>JAYUZA010000383.1:0-4840 GCA_043752145.1 Flavobacteriales bacterium | reverse complement strand
AAATGAAATATCACCCTTCTCAAATTTCGCGAAATGAAAATCAACAATACCATTCCCAAAATTCACATTTTTAAAATTCACCTTGCCGTTTCCAAAATGGGTATTTACAAAAGAAACATCACCATCGCCAAAAATAGTATTTTCAAAAGTAATTGCTCCGTTACCAAATTCAACAAATTGAAAATTGACTTCTCCATTTCCGAAATTTACATTGGAAAAATCAACCGCCCCATCATTAAAAACTGTTTTGTAAAAAGTAACATTACCATGCGCGAAATGAGAGTTTAAAAAATTAATATCTCCCTTTAGTGTTAGGTTGGAAAGATCTGTGACATCATCACTATCAAAAAAAGCATTTACAGCTGAGAATCCATCAAGTCCTTCATCTCCGCCATTAGGGCCTGTAATTTCAGCCAGACTGAAATTTTTGATGTATAAATTATCAAGAATAACCTTTCTATTTTTCTTATAATAATCGTTTATTTGTTTTATGTGCGGAACACCATATGTTTCGGTCAAAAGAATTCTTCCCGCTTTATTGAAAAATTTAATCTCGGCCGTTTTATCGGTTTTGATATCCGACCCATCGAAAGGCTCGTTTAGGAATTTTATTTCAAGACTATGATATTGACGACTCATTTTGGTTTACATTATTTTCTTTTGTCCTCAACTTATGTGAAATCCTGACGAAATAAAGCAATTTCGCACACTTGTCATTATCAAGATTCCTTAAAGTAGAAGCTCAAGATATATAAAAATGTGGAAATCAAGATAAAAATTAATGCATAAAAAATAAACTTATTTTCATGGTTGGGGTCACCCCCACCAAAAAGCCTGAAATTTCGGTTATTGTCCTTCCAACTCATCGTACAAAAAGGCTTTTTTCCAACACCGCTATTAACTCATCGGCCTTAGACCTTATGCCTTCGGGGCTCACTTCAATACGATCGATCTCAATAAAAGGGATGTTCTTTGCCTCAGCCAAAATGGCCTGTTTACTTGATTCCACCCTATCGCCATTAAAAACCAACAAACCGATCTTATAACCATTGGACTTCAAATAATTCAATGTTAAAAGCGAGTGATTGATACTTCCCAAATAATAATCAACGATCAAAATAATTTCAATTGAATTATGTTTGGCAATATCAATTATGTATTGATTGGAATTATTTAACGGAACCAAAACACCACCGGCCCCTTCAACACTTAAACAATTATTGGTTTGGGGGATTACGATCTGCTCAATCGAAAGTGTTTTTCCCTCGGCTTTTGCAGCGGCATGAGGCGAAGCTCCCAAACGGAACAAATGTTGTGTGGGATGTACTTTTGACTTTGAATTAAATAAATTATCGCGCACAAAATCCTCATCTGTATTATCTAAACTTCCGCACTGAACCGGTTTATAATAATCGGCTTTGAGCGCTTCGGCCAAAACAGTGCTCACTAACGTCTTGCCCACCCCTGTTCCTATACCCGTTACAAAATATCGTTTACTCATTTTAACATTGTTTTATATGTTTGAATTAATCCGGTAATTTCATCAAGGGTGTTAAACGAATGCAAATTTATACGAATGCGCTCGGTTCCTTTGGCTACTGTAGGACTCAATACAGGCCGGCAAATAAATCCCTTATCACGTAAATATTGTGCCATAACAATAGCCTTTTCATTATCCCCAATGATGAATTTATTGATGTGCGAATGTATCACATCGTGTTTATTTGATTGCGCAGACATTGACTCAACAAAAAATAAAATATTTTTGCGCAAACTTAACTTGTTCTTTTCATGAATGGGAGAACATAATAAACTATACGCTGTTTTAACCGCCATTACCTGGTTAGTTGAAGGCGCAGTGGTATAAATAAAAGGGCGAGAATAATTAATTAAAAAATCGCGAATGTTCTTCTTACAAACAACCGCACCACCGTGACAACCCATTGCTTTACCATAGGTGTAAACCACTGCAAATACCGAATCATTCAGACCAAGTTCATGCACCAAGCCCCTACCCTCATCTCCAAAAATACCAATGGAATGCGCTTCATCTACAATTAATTCGGCTTTATATTTTTTGCAAAGTTCAGCAATTTTTATAAGCGGTGCCATGTCGCCATCCATGCTGTAAACTGACTCAACCGCTACAACAATATTTCCTTTTGATAATTTTAATTTTTCCTCGAGATCAGCAACATCATTGTGCTTAAATGAAAAATTGGTGGCCAATGACTGTCGAATTCCATCACGAACCGAGGCATGGATCAATTCATCAAAAATATACGTATCGTGCCGCGAAAGCAAACAGCAAAACAAGCCTGTATTGGCGTTGTACCCTGAATTAAAATAAAGTGCTGATTCGAATCCATGAAAATTAGCAATGTGCGCTTCAAGTTCTTCAATTAATTTTGTATTTCCTCCTAACAGACGCGAGGCCGAAGGACTATGTTTTGAATCAGGATCATTCTCCACACGAATGAGCTGTGAGAATCCTAAATAATCGTTCGAAATAAAATCGGCTCCGTTAGGATCAAGAAATAATTGGCGAAATAAATTTTCACTTTTTCGTTTTTCCAGTGATTCACTTATATTTTGTGATAAATTACTCATGCTTTTTCCTCCCAAATTTGTACTAAATGAATAATTGTATCCACTGCCTTTTGCATATCATATACACTTACCCACTCGTGTTTTGAATGAAAGGCATGTTCACCTGCAAAAATATTGGGACAAGGCAATCCCATAAACGATAAACGCGAACCATCAGTGCCGCCACGAATACTTGTCCTCTTTGCATCCAAACCCGCACGTTTTACGGCTTCAAGTGCATGTTCCATTATTTGCGGATGTTTATCCAATATCTCTTTCATATTGCGGTATTGCTCGGTCACTACAAATTCAACTGAAGCGCCTTTGTATTGCGCAATGATATCATTAGCGATCTTTTTAATTACGTTTTCGTGATCAATTAATTTTTTTGTACAAAAATCGCGAATGATGAAATTAATTTCGGCTTTTTCAATATTCCCATTTACTCCCATTGGGTGAACAAAGCCTTGCATGTTTTCGGTTCCTTCGGGCGATAGTTCAAATGGTAATTGATCCAATAATTTTCCTGCAAGTTTAACAGCATTGATCAATTTACCTTTTGCGAAACCGGGGTGAGCCGAAATTCCATGAATGATCACTTTCATTCCATCAGCCGAAAATGTTTGATCTTCTACATGACCTGCAGTTTCACCATCCATGGTATAGCCAAAATCGGCCCCCAGTTTTTTTATGTCAACTTTATCAACGCCCCTTCCAATTTCTTCATCGGGTGTAAACAGTATTTTTATCGTTCCGTGTTTTACTTCGGGATGTTGGATCAGATAATTTGCCGCATCCATTATTTCGGCAAGGCCTGCTTTATTATCGGCTCCCAATAGAGTTGTACCACTGGCTGTAACAATATCATTTCCTGTTTGCAATTTTAATGCGGGATGTTCGCTCAATTTAATTATTTGAGTTTTGTCATCGGGCAAAACCAGATCCTGACCCTGATAATTTTTATGTACAATGGGTTTTACATTCAAACCTGAACTATCGGGCGAAGTGTCCATGTGCGAACAAAAGCAAATGACAGGTACTTTTTTTGTGGTGTTTGAGGGAAGTGTAGCGTAAACATAACCGTGTTCATCCAAATGCACGTCTTTTAATCCAAGTGCTAAAAGTTCGGTCACCAGGATCTTTCCCAGGTCCTTTTGCTTCATGGTACTGGGCTGGGTAGGACTTAAAGCATCACTTTGTGTATCAACCTTTACATAGGTCAAAAACCTTTCGAGCACGGTATAGTTATAAGTATGCGCCATAATGCTTAATTTGCATGAAATTACAAAAAATTGAATTCGATGAGAACCTTCTTTTTAATAATTATTTTAGCCGTTTTCGCGTGCTTTAAGGCCAAATCGCAGGTCTACGCTAAAACTAACTACTCGCCCACTTACGCAGAGATCATTGATTTCTACAAGTCGGTCGATAAAACGTATAAACAAGCGACCATGGAAACGGTTGGCGAGACCGACATTGGAAAACCCCTGCATTTGTTTTGCATAAAAGGCGGTGAGTCGAAACTCAAAAAAAAGCAAAAAACCCGTTTGCTTATCAATAACGGGATCCATCCCGGTGAGCCTGACGGAATCAACGCAAGCATGCAGTTGGTGGATGAGATTTTAAAAAACTGGAAAAAATTTGAACACTTGTTCGATAGTGTTGAATTATATATAATTCCTGTTTACAATGTTGACGGATGTTTGCGCAGGGGAACCAACTCAAGGGTAAATCAGGATGGTCCGGCCGAGATGGGTTTCAGAGGCAATTATCAGAATCTTGATCTTAACCGCGATTTTATCAAGATGGATTCAAAGAACGCGTTTGCTTTTGTGGAGATCTTTCACAAGGTAGATCCGCATGTTTTGGTTGACACTCACGTAAGTAATGGGGCCGATTACCAATATACATTTACGTATTTCTTTACAACACCCGATCATTTAAATCCTGTTTCGAAAAAAGTTTGCGAGAGTATTGATAAGAATTTTGCTAAAAAAATGACCGGCAAAAAAATTGATGTGGTACCGTATGTCAATCATCATGGTCCTACTCCTCTTGAGGGAATTATTGGTTTTATTGACAGTCCGAGATACTGCACGGGTTATGCATCGTTGTTTAATTGTATTGGTATTACCACCGAGACACATATGCTGAAACCTTTTGATGATCGCGTACGAACAACCTATGAATCGCTTAAAACATTGTTAGAAATTTGTCAATCACAAAGAGAGGAATTGCTAAAAAGTAAAAC
>JAYUZA010000382.1:0-4841 GCA_043752145.1 Flavobacteriales bacterium | reverse complement strand
AAAAGCAAAAAACAGAAGTAAGAAATTCTTCATGTGTATAGTATTAATTATTTTCTTCACAGTCATTGTAACGCTAATTCGGTTTAAAATCACGACTTGTTAAGATACGTATTTATCGTTTTATTCATTCTTCAAAGATCAAATTTAATGAATTCGTTCAAATTGATTTCCCAAGGTCAACTTTTAGCTCAAAAAACCGCAAAATATGTTGTTCTAAATCAAATTAAATATTAGCTTGAAATCCAATGATTTAAGTATTATGTTATTGATTATAAATAAATTATGCTAATAATATATGCCTTTTAGGTACTGTTTCGAGGAGTTAAACTCAGGCAATTGGAAAGCTAATGGTCGATTTCAGCTATCCTTCGGTTAGGGCTTATACTAAAAAAGGGCTATTTTTGATTAAAAATCATATAATTCCTATTAGCATGAAGCCCACCGCAGAACTTTTTGACCTTATTAACTCTCTTACAAAATCGGAGAAGCGTTTTTTTAAGTTGAGTTCTTCCCTGCAATCGGGTGAAAAGAATTATATCCGTTTGTTTGATGCTATTGAAGAACAGGAAGAATACGATGAGGAAAAAATAAAGGCAAAGTTCAAAGGCGAAACATTCATTCAGCATTTTCCATCCGAAAAAAATCATTTATACAAACAGATATTAAAAGCTTTGCGCAGCTTTCATGCCGAGAATTCGGTGAGCAATATTTTACGAATTGAGATCAAGAATATTGAGATCCTTTATAAAAAAGCTTTGTATAAAGAATGTGCGAAGTTTGTTTCGAGGGCAAAAAAAATGGCGCTTGAACACGAAAAATTCTACTATTCCTTTGAATTGATCAATTGGGAAAAACAATTATTGGAAGAAGAATATGAAACAGGTGGATTTGATAAAGATCTGGATGATCTCATCAGTCAGGAAACCGAGTGTATTCAAAAATTAAGGAATCTTGCCGAATATCACATGATCTACAGCCGTGTGAATTTTGTGATACGCAGAGGGGGATTTGCGCGAAACGACAGTGAACGAAAGATCGTAAACGAATTAGAGAATTACCATTTGATTAAAGGCAAGAACACCGCTCTGTCTTCACGCGCAGCAAGTATTTGTTATTATATAAAAGGTGTTTGCAACGCTTTCAACCGGAATTATGATGAGGCATTGATCAATTTCCAAAAAACGCGTGATATTATAGATAAAAACAAACATCTTAAACCCGATTTGGCTCAGCGATATGTAAGAACACTTAGTTTAATATTAACCTGCTATATTGAACTGCAGGATTATCAAAAAGCCAATCAAATTATTGCTGAAATAAATAATTTGAACGATGAAGATGGATTCTCCGATACAAATACACAATTGCGTATTCAAACCACTGTGCTTATTTCAACACTTCAAATAAGCAATAAAACGGGCGATCAAAACAAAGGATTTAAATTGGTAGCTGAGATCATAAAGTTATTGGATAAAAATGCTGCCAAGATCAATAAAGAACAGGTAATTGAGTTTTACGTGAACATTGCCGGAGTTTATTTCATTAATTGTGATTATAAAGAATCGCTTTACTGGCTAAATAAAGTATTAAACGACAATGAAAAGCTTTTGCGCAGGGATTTGTATAACTTTGCACGCATTTTTAATTTGATCATACATTATGAATTGGGAAATCACGATTTATTGGAATATGTAATTAAGTCTACTGCACGCCATTTGAATAAAGACGAAAATGATTATGTGCCCGAGGCTTTGGTGATAAAGAATTTGCGAAAACTGATCAAATTCAACAATGAAAAAGCGCGTCACGACACGTACCGTGAAATGAAGAATGATTTTGATAAATTATTTACCAATAGCAACGAAAAAGTATTGCTCGATTATTTTGACATAAACGCCTGGGTTGATTCAAAAATAAAAGGTCAGAAATTTTCGGAAGTACTTCAACAAAATATAAAGTGAGCCACAATACAACCATATATGCACTATCAACCCCATCGGGAACGGGTGCATTGGCATTAATTCGCGTAAGCGGTAATAAAACCATTGCACTACTTGAATGCATTTGCGACAGAAAACTAGCGAACCTTGAACCGAACAAAAGTATTTTTTGCCGAATAAAACGAAAAGATGTCATAATTGACGAAGTTGTACTGACGTATTTTAAGGGTCCGCATTCATTTACTGGCGAAGACACTATTGAAATTTCCTGTCACGGTTCTTCTTTTATTATTCAGCAAATTTTGAATTTATTGGAAGAATATGGCGGAACCATGGCTCAACCGGGCGAATTCAGCATGCGCGCTTTTTTAAACGGGAAAATGGATCTTTCGCAAGCCGAAGCCGTGGCCGACTTAATTGCGTCAGAAAACGAAGCATCGCATTCCATAGCCATGAATCAATTGCGTGGCGGATTCTCCAATGAAATAAAAGTATTGCGTGAAGAATTAATAAATTTCGCATCACTTATTGAATTAGAACTCGATTTTTCGGAAGAAGATGTTGAATTTGCCAATCGCACTCAATTACTTGCGTTGGTTGACAAAATAAATGGTATATTAACTACATTAATAAATTCTTTTGAATACGGTAACGCTATTAAGAACGGAATTCCTGTGGCTATTGTTGGCGCGCCCAATGCAGGTAAGTCAACATTATTGAATGCGTTGGTGAATGAAGAGAGATCGATCGTGAGTGCAATTCCCGGCACAACACGTGATGTGATAGAAGATACGGTTACATTTGAAGGAATTCAATTTAGATTCATTGACACTGCCGGTATACGCGGCAATGTAAATGATGAAATTGAAAAAATAGGCATTGAACGGGCATTTGAAAAAATTGAGCAAGCGCAAATCGTATTGTATTGCGGTTCGGCCGTAAAAGATGATAATACCACGGGAGAAAATATTCTATTGGCGAAAGTAAAAGCTGAGGAGTTAAAAGAAAAGTATCCGAACAAGAAAATTATTCTGGTAGCTACCAAAAGCGATAAGGGAAATACGGTAGAGAAACCCAAAGTACCACATGCTATATTTATTTCGGCAAAAACAAAAAACATTGATGAATTAAAATCTTCGTTAATTGTGTTTATCCGAAATAAGAAAACCAGTTACAATAACGTTATTGTTACGAACACTCGCCATTTAAACGCCCTTAAAAAAGCGCAGGAAAGTCTGTTGAGAGCCTCAACCGGCCTTACCGACAAGCTTTCAGGCGATTTGATAGCAATGGATATCCGCTCAAGCCTGCATTATTTAGGTGAGATAACAGGGACTATTTCCACAGAAGACCTTCTAGGGAATATTTTCGGGAAATTTTGTATTGGAAAGTAATTTTCAATCAATTTCCTTAGAAGATCACCCCATTTTTTAGCATAAAATAATTGTACCTTTAAACCATGATATCGGTAGCAGAAGCAAAACAATTCGTACGAAATAATACCCATGTACTGGATAGTACCAATGCTGACCTATATGAGGCTACCGGACTTGTGTTAGCAGAAGATATTTATGCTCAAACAGATTCACCCCCTTTTAATCAGGCAGCTGTTGACGGTTATGCTTATGCATTTGACGAAGCAAATACCAATCAAAGTTTAACAATTGCAGGAGAGATTCCTGCAGGCGAATCATTAAAGAATATTTTAGCAAAGAATGCAGCTGTACGTATTTTCACCGGAGCCGAAGTCCCAATTGAATTTGATACCGTAGTGATGCAGGAAAATACTAACGTTGAACGGGACCAATTATTCATTAACGACCCCAATGGAAAAAAGGGAATGAACATTCGCTTGAAAGGATCACAAATTCCAAAAGGAAGTTTAGCCGTTAAAAGCGGAACAAAAATAAGTCCGGCTGTTGCAGGCTATATTGCGGGATTAGGGTTTGCCAACGTAAAAGTAATTCGACCCGTTCGTGTTTCAGTAATCAGTACAGGAAATGAATTAACGGTTCCGGGAACGAAACTTGAAGCCGGAAAAATATATGAATCTAATACATACAGTTTAAATTCAGCTTTACATGAATTCGGAATTAAACCAATTGCTATTCATAAAGTAAAAGACGATCAAAGATCCATTGAAGAAGCTGTAAATAAAAGCTTGAACGAAAGTGATATTATTATTCTATCAGGCGGTGTTTCGGTTGGGGATTACGATTTTGTTACAAGAGCATTGGATGCATGCGGAGTAAAATGTATATTTCATAAAGTGAAACAAAAACCGGGCAAACCTTTATATTTCGGAACAAAAAATAAAACACTTGTATTTGGCTTACCGGGGAATCCCGCAGCCTTACTTACCTGCTTTTACGAATATATCGTTCCCACACTTTTAAAAATGACAGGCGATTTAATCAATCTTCCTTCAACGTTAAAACTTACACTTGCTGATTCCTATACCAAAAAACCGGGGCTCACACACTTTTTAAAAGGGAAAATGAATGGCAATGAAGTTATGATTTTAAATTCCCAGGAATCATACATCATGAGTTCATTTGCAGCGGCCGACTGTTTGGTACAATTGGATGAAACCAAAACAAATTTTGAAAAAGGTGAACTGGTAGAAGTGCAGGTCTTAAAATAATTATTTCACACATTAAACAAATGAGCGAAACTTTATTGTTGTTTTATTTCCTCTTATTTCTTGTCGCATTTTTGTATGCAAGTGTAGGCCATGGCGGAGCCAGTGGTTATTTAGCACTCATGGCTTTTTTCTCGTTCAGCCCCGAAACCATGAAAAGTTCGGCTCTTATTTTAAATATTATTGTTTCACTCATTGCTTTCATTCAATATTATCACGCTGGTCATTTTAAATTCAAGTTATTTTTACCATTTGCCATT
>JAYUZA010000381.1:0-4860 GCA_043752145.1 Flavobacteriales bacterium | reverse complement strand
ATTTTTTTCTTTTCCGAATCAACAATTACATAATAGGTTAATCCCTGGCGCGGTTTCACAACACCGTTCTTTGTGATAATCTCACCATTCCCAACTTCTTCACGGTCAATTTTCGCAAATCCTCCGTGATACTGACCTGTTGAATCAATAAAGCGCAAATACATTAATTCAAAATCAGCATCTGTTAAGGCTACACCTTTTTCATTTACAAAATTTCCTTTTTTAGTCGGTAATTCATCGTCACGAAAATCGGGAACATAATCATTGTCTTTATCAAGCGGACATCCGTCACCGTCTACTTTAACACCGGCAGGAGTGTTTAAGCAATGATCTTGAAAATCACGTACACCATCTTGATCCAAGTCGGTAATGTCCATTACATAATAACTACCGTCATTCTCTTCCTCAAGCTTAGGTTTCGGTTTTTTCTTATTCTCCTTACCCATAAGATCATAATTGAGCGAGAATGAAGAGTATAAATACTTGTCATTTTTTGCATTTCCGACTCTTGTTCCCACACTTTCAGAACTTACATTGTCAACCATATCGGTAAATGTAAAATGCAAGGAGGTTCCTACTTTAAAATTCATACGTTTACCTATCATGAACTGAACACCAATACCAATTGGAATTGCCCATGAACGTTCACGGTACTTACCAAACCCATCTAAATTTTGTTCACGCAGATCAGATTCGTACGTGTAGTCACGTTGCACCATGATAGCGTTTGCTGCGTTGGGACTATTCTCGGCAATATTTCGGATAGAACCATCAGACCAATAATTATAGGGATTTCCAAATTGATCGAACAGATCGGTCTTACTTAAAAACTCAAATGACTCAAAACCGGAAAAAATGTATGGCTGAACTTCATGTTTTAAAGATAGAATTTGTAAAAAATTGTATGATAAAATAGCTCCACCTGTACGAATTTGTGATTCAAAATTGAGATTTCGTATTCCATCGCGTTCGTTAGCCGAGATCTTACCGAAAATAACGTAAAATCCAAGATCAAGATAATCGGTCAACGGATGGTTTACTTTTAATTCGTAACCAACTCTACTTACCAGTGAATGAAATCCTTTATAGCTGTTGCCCACATCACCCATGAAGGTAAAATTACCAATGCCTATGCCAAAAGTTGGTTTAAAAACAGGTTCGTAAAATTTTTCGGGTTCTTTTTCTTCCTCGGCAATTTCCTTTTCAAGACGTGAAATAGCTGCCGTATCGGGGTTTGAATTTTGCGTAAATCCAATTGAAGCGGTCAGCATGAAAAACAACAGATATAGGCGTTGTAAAAACATTGCCATAAAAATAGATTATTTCTCTGAATTTTATGCTATTCTTGGGCTTTTATTTCAGCCATGGCCTGTTGAACCGTGACCCTTTTACCATTGATATAGGCTACGATGAAGGGCTTTTTAAAATTATTAACAGCCAGTTTATTAAGGATGACCTGAGCTTGTGAAAAAGTAGGCTCATTGCCAATGGTGTATTTATAATAATTGTCTATAAGGTCCTCGTACACTTCAAACGTAAGTCCGGTCAAAATTTTCAATTTAACTTTGTCCATTTTAGCTGAGGCGGCTGAGATTTGAATCCTGAAACGCACGCCATCCCCTAGGGTATCGCGCACAATTTTTTTGCCCGGAGGCAGGTTTACTTCAACCGGAATAACCTTTACGGGAACCACAACAACCGGTTCTTCCTTCTTTAATTTATAGTTTAATTTTTCAAAGATTAACAGAACAGGACTATTCGGATAATTTTCGATGTTGCAATTTCCACTAACTGAAACATCCTCTTCAAACGTCTTAAAATTAAAAATGAATTCTTCATGCATTACCAATTTAGGAGAAGAAATTTGCAAAATATTGTTTGCGAACTTATAGGGAAAAACGCATTTCGCATTTACTAATTTTACTTTTCCTTCAAACGTTTCGTTGATGTTGAAAAAGCCTTTAAGCGAATCGTTTAAAATTTTATATCGAATCTCAATTTCGTTTGTGGAATTTAAATTAAGGCTGCGAAAAACGGGTGCGGGATTTTGAGCTGCAAGCATTGAAGACTTTAGCACAGCTAAACAAAAAAATATTTTACGCAAAATTTTCACGTATTAAATATATATGAGAAATTGATTAATGTAAAGAGCTGAGCTCTTATTAGCTAAAAGTAAAATGTTCAAAAACCTAGAAATTCGGTTTAAGTGTATATTTTTTATAGAATTCATCAATTACCCAAACAGCATCATCGGCTGTATCAACAATCTTGAAAAGCAACAAATCATCGTCTGAAACGTTTTTTTCACGTTCTAAAAGAACTTCACGAATCCAGTCAACAAGACCCTTCCAATACGATGTTCCAACTAATACAACCGGAAATTTTCCAATTTTTCGCGTTTGAATAAGAGTTAATGCTTCAAATAATTCGTCCATCGTGCCAAAACCTCCAGGCAAAACAATAAAGCCTTGTGAATACTTAACGAACATTACTTTTCGCACAAAGAAATAATCAAAATTCAGGATTTTATCGCGATCAATATAACGATTGTGAAATTGCTCAAAAGGCAAATCAATGTTAAGTCCTGCAGAAGTTCCTTTTCCACGATGCGCACCCTTGTTGCCTGCTTCCATGATTCCGGGTCCACCACCTGTAATTACGCCATAACCTCTTTGCGTTAATTTAAATCCGATCTCTTCAGCTAAAATATAATATTGATTTTCGTCCTTAGTCCTTGCCGAACCAAAAATAGACACACAAGGTCCGATAGACGACAATTTTTCATATCCTTCAACGAATTCGGACATGATCTTAAAAATTGCCCAACTGTTGTTTGATTTTAATTCATTCCAATTTTTAGGCGCTAAAATTTCGGTCATCTTTTTTTCTTCTTCCTCTTCGCTCATGAATTTTGTGTTTATCGGTTTTGTACGTTATTTCTTTACTACTTGTTTCAATTCCTTTTTCAAATACAAAGCAGTATGGCTTTCTTTGTTATGCTGTACCACTTCAGGCGTACCTTCACACACAAGATTTCCGCCTGCTTCTCCACCTTCCGGACCAATGTCTATCACATAATCGGCACATTTTATCACGTCAAGATTATGTTCTATCACAACAACGGTATTTCCCGCATCAACTAACTTGTTGAGCATTTGCAATAAGAGATTAATGTCTTCGAAATGCAAACCGGTTGTTGGTTCGTCCAAAATATAGAATGTATTACCCGTTTGGCGTTTCGATAATTCGGTTGCCAGTTTAATGCGTTGCGCTTCGCCACCGCTAAGGGTTGTTGAAGGTTGTCCCAATTTAATATAACCCAATCCGATATCGTTAAGCGTGATGAGTTTTTGACGAATGTGTGCAAGACCTTCAAAGAAATCAACAGCTGCAGCAATAGTCAAATTCAATACATCACCAATAGACTTTCCTTTAAATCGCACCGTCAATGTTTCCTTGTTATATCTTTTTCCTCGACAGGTTTCACATTCAACATGAACGTTTGGAAGAAAATTCATTTCAATTGTTTTGATACCGGCTCCCTGACATGTTTCACAACGACCACCTTTTACGTTGAACGAAAAACGACCCGGTGTAAAGCCACGAACTTTTGATTCAGGTAACATGGCAAACAAATTTCTAATGTCGGTGAAAACATCGGTATACGTTGCAGGGTTGGAACGAGGTGTTCGTCCTATGGGTGATTGATTAATTTCAATTACTTTATCTATAAGATCAATGCCTACAATTTTTTTATGCGGTAAGGGCTTTGCAACTGAATTGTAAAAATAGTTACTAAGGGCGGGATACAATGTTTGATTGATGAGTGATGATTTTCCGCTACCCGAAACACCGGTAATGCATGTAAAGGTGTTTAATGGTATGTGTAAATCAACCGATTTCAAATTGTGTCCTGTTGCTCCAAACAAGGATAGGGTTTTACCTGAACCGTTTCTGCGTTTTTTCGGAACTTCAATTTCCTTAATGTTTCGCAAATAAGCAACTGTTGTTGAATCTAAAAAACTTAATTCGGCCGGTGAAGCTGCGTCTAGAATTCTTCCACCATGTATACCTGCTCCCGGTCCAATATCCACAATAAAATCAGACTCTTCCATCATCTCCTTATCATGCTCTACCACAATAACAGAATTACCGATGTCACGTAAATTTTTTAAAGCACCGATCAATTTTGTATTATCCCGTTGATGCAGTCCAATTGAGGGCTCATCTAAAATATATAGCACCCCTGTTAGTTCACTGCCAATTTGTGTTGCTAAACGAATACGTTGCGCTTCGCCACCGGAAAGTGTTTTTGCACTGCGATTTAAATTCAGGTAGTGCAGACCAACATTATTTAAAAAACTTAAACGGGCGCGAATTTCTTTAAGCACAGGTGTTGCAATTGCTTTTGTTTTAGCGTTTAAATTTTCTTCGATACCTACAAACCAATTCCCCAATTTTTCAATTTCAAGAGAACTTAATTCATAAATATTTTTGCCGTTGAATTTAAAATTCAGTGATTCAGATTTTAATCTGCTTCCCTTACAGGCCGGACAAACTTTATAATTCATGAAACTGTTGGCCCATCGCTGAATTTGTGCACTCGGACTTTCCTGACTTTGGCGAATAACAAAATTAACCACGCCTTCGAAATTGTTCACATAATCAAAAATTCCCTGCGCAGTTTCCACTTTTATTGATTCCTCGCTGCCAAAAAGGACCTTATTTAAAACGGTTTCCGGAATATCTTCAACCGCAGTTGTCGGTTTCAATTTATTGGCCAGTAAAATGGCATCAATTACTTTAAAAATATACGATGATTTAAACTCTCCCAACGGAGCTATTGCACCATTTTTTATA
>JAYUZA010000380.1:0-4865 GCA_043752145.1 Flavobacteriales bacterium | reverse complement strand
TATTTTTACACTCGTAGTGCGTTACTTCATCAACATATCCTATTTAGGCACCAACTATCATGGCTGGCAAAAACAACCTAACGCAAATACCGTTCAGGCCGAAGTTGACCGTGCGCTTGGCGTAATGTTAGGGAACGATGTTATTGAAACCATGGGATGCGGGCGAACCGATACCGGTGTACATTCAACCTGCTTTTTTTTGCATGTCGATATCAAAGAATTAAAATATACACTCGATAATTTTAAATTTAAATTGAATCGTTTATTGCCAAGCGATATTGCAGTTTTAAAAATAGTTGAAGTAGACCCCGAAGCGCATGCACGGTTTGATGCTATTTCACGTAAATACGAATATCGAGTGCATCATCAAAAAAACGCGTTCATCAACGAATCCTCAACATACCTACATAAAATTCCCGATTACGCAAAAATGAATGAGGCTGCAAAAATTTTGTTGGCTACCAACGATTTTGCCAGTTTTTGTAAAGTGAATGCCGATTCGCATACCACTATTTGCAAAGTAGAGGAAGCCGAATGGCGTGAAACAAAAACAGGATGGGCATTTCATATTTCGGCCGATCGGTTTTTACGCAATATGGTTCGTGCAATTGTTGGAACTTTGCTTGAGATCGGCTACGAAAAAATAACCACCGATGATTTTCAAAAAATAATTGATGCCAAACACCGAACCGAAGCCGGTGAATCGGTTGCTGCGCAAGGATTGTTTTTAACCCAGGTAAAATACCCTTATATCAATGGCTAAACCATCAGGAAAAGCAGTTGATTGGAAAAACTTAAGGCGATTATTCGGTTATGTTAAACCATACAGACGTCTTTTAATCGTTACCATCATTTTTATTGTTGTTCTATCGGTGGTTTCGGTAATACGACCATGGCTCTTATCAAAAGCAATTGATGATGAAATTGTCAAGAACAAAGATCAGCACAAACTTATTTTAATTTGCTCAATCGTTGGGATATTGATTTTTACAGAATCTCTTTTGCAATATTTTCAATCCCTGTTTTCGGGAAGACTTGGTATTTTAGTAGCAACCGACCTACGAAAACACATTTACAAACATGTAATTAATTTGCGTTTAAAATACTATGACAAAAATCCCATTGGCATGTTGGTTACACGGGTTGTTTCAGATGTAGAAACCATAAACGATATTTTTACTGAGGGGCTCATCATTATTTTTGGCGATTTGCTTAAATTAGTTTCTGTACTTGTCATCATGTTTCTTACCAATTGGGAACTTACCTTATATATATTAATCCCCATACCTGTATTGTTGATCGCTACCAATATCTTTAAAAACGTAACACGCAAGTCATTTCAGGATGTACGTTTGGAAGTGGCGCGCCTCAATTCATTTGTACAGGAACATATTACCGGTATGGCATTGGTGCAATTATTTAACAGGCAGGACACCGAATACGAAAAGTTTGATGCAATTAATACAAAACACCGTGATGCACATATAAGAAGCGTTATGGCCTACTCTATCTTTTTTCCGGTAGTAGATATATTGGCTGCATTATCGCTCGGCTTTTTACTTTGGATCGGTTCATCACAAGCTTTACAACATCAAATAAAACTTGGCGAATTGGTTGCATTTATCATGTACATAAGTTTGTTGTATCGACCTATACGCCAACTTGCCGAACGTTTTAATACACTTCAAATGGGAATGGTTGGTTGCGAAAGGGTTTTTACCGTATTGGATACCGAAGAAATTATAACACAAACCGATTCTGTGGTTCCAAACGAAAAAGAAATTAAGGTTTCGTTCAGCGATGTACAATTTGGTTATAATCCCGAAAACCAGGTGTTAAATTCAGTTTCGTTCGATGTTGCCAGCGGAACCACAACTGCCATTGTTGGTGCTACCGGTTCTGGTAAAACAAGTATTATTAGTTTACTGGCACGTTTGTACGAATATGATAAAGGGATCATTAGTATTAATGGTATTGATATTCGAAAAATTGACGACAACTGGTTGCGGCAAAATGTTGTTTTTGTTTTACAGGAAGTAAATTTGTTTGCCGACACGATTTACAATAATATTAGTTTATACAACCAATCCATTACCAAAGAACAAGTAATTGAGGCCGCTAAAAGATTAGGTATTCACCGGTTGATCGATAGTTTTGAGAACGGATATGATCATTTTTTATCGGAGCGAGGAAACAATTTATCATCAGGGCAAAAACAGTTATTGGCTATTTTAAGAGCGTATGTACACAACCCGTTATTGCTTATTTTTGATGAAGCCACATCATCGGTTGATTCAGAAACCGAACACATTATTCAATTGGCTATTAATGAACTTACCAAAAACAGGACCTGTATTATTATCGCGCATCGTTTATCAACGGTAAAGAATGCCAACCAGATCATTGTTTTGGAAAAAGGAAATATTCTTGAAAAAGGTAAACCAGAGGATCTTTTAAAAGCGAATGGCCCTTACGCCAGATTGTATAAGATGCAGTTTGATTGGGAAAATTAATGTGCTAATGTGATGATGTGCTAATGTGCCGATCTCTCAAAACACTTGAAATTCACTCCACGTAAAAACACTCCCGATACTCCGTCAACAGGACATAAATAATTATTTTGATAAAGAAGTTTAGTACCTACTCTATCCAATATCATATCCTGATATTCGAGATAAAACGTGTCCTTGTTTTGTGCCCATTCACCAAGATATTTACCACCACGAATTAATCCTGTCCATTTAATTTCAAAAACCCGGTCGTTGTACAATACAATACTGCCCGAAGAGCCCCCGCCTTCCCAATAACCTTTATGTTTTATGGAAGGTTGTGCCGGAAAATTAAAGGGATTAATTATCATGATAGCCCAATAGATCACGAAATAACCGATAAAGATGCGGGTAAATGTATTTGAGTCGGCTTTTTTTTTCGTAATATTCCATATCTCAATAATCAAACCCGTGACCATGAACAAACTCATCAATACCATAAGCATGCCCAACGGAATTTTTAATTTCCAAAGAGACATGTGTAACAAAACTTCGTAATTCATCAATAAAAAAAACAGAATTACTGAGATTATAAGAGCTATAGGTGTTAGGTATCTCATATGAATTTTGTCGCGAATTATTTGTTATAAAAAAACCCATTCGTCTAACGACAAATGGGTTCATTCTACTATTTAATCAAAAAATATTAATTCGCTAAAACCATTTTTACTTTTTCGGCTGCATCTTTTAATTGAATTACCGAATGCACTTTTAATCCGCTGTCGGCAATTAATTTTTGAGCCTCGGTTGCATTTGTTCCCTGCAAACGAACAATGATTGGAATACTTATATTTCCAATGTTCTTATACGCATCAACAATACCTTGTGCAACACGGTCACAACGAACAATACCGCCAAAAATATTTACAAGTATCGCCTTTACGTTCGGGTCTTTTAAAATAATACGAAACGCATTTTCAACACGCTCGGCATTGGCCGTTCCACCTACGTCAAGGAAGTTAGCAGGATCGCCACCCGAAAGTTTAATAATATCCATGGTAGCCATGGCTAAACCCGCACCGTTAACCATACAACCAACGTTGCCATCAAGTTTCACATAATTAAGATCAAATTCACCTGCTTCAACCTCAGTTGCATCCTCTTCAGTAACATCACGCAAAGCTGCATAATCGGGGTGACGGAATAATGCGCTGTCGTCCAATGTTACTTTTGCGTCAACGGCAATAATTTTATCATCCGATGTTTTTAGCAATGGATTTATCTCGAACATGGAAGCATCGCAACCAATATAAGCACTGTACAGTTTTTTAATAAATGCTCCACACTCTTTAAAAGCGTTGCCACTTAATCCTAAATTAAAAGCAACGTTACGACACTGAAAATCGGTAACACCCACTTTAGGATCAATTTCTTCTTTAAAAATTAAATGTGGTGTATCGTGTGCTACGCCTTCAATATCCATTCCACCCTGGGGAGAATACATAATGATATTGCGTCCCGTTTCACGATTCAATAAAATTGACATGTAATATTCTTTCGGTTCAGATGGACCCGGATAAAAAACATCCTGTGCGATTAAAATCTTGTTTACTTTTTTTCCTTCGGCCGAAGTTTGAGGTGTTTTAAGCATCATGCCTAAAATAGCACCGGCTTTTTCCTTTAGATCGTCAATGCTTTTAGCAACTTTAACGCCACCACCTTTACCACGACCACCGGCATGAATTTGCGCCTTTACAACATAAAATGTTGTGCCGGTTGTTTTGTTTAATTCATTCGCTGCTTTTACAGCTTCTTCAACTGTATTGGCAACAATGCCTTCCTGTATGGCAACGCCATAACTTTTCAATATTGCTTTTCCCTGATATTCGTGTAAGTTCATTTTGTTTAGATCTTTAGAATGCCAAATTACATTTATCTGCTAATTGTGCAAAAAAAGTTATTCAATTTAAATGCTGCTCCTGAAGACAAAAGAGGATTCAAAACAGAGCTAAACCATTGAAAATGAAAGCTAAAAATTTTGCTCTTTCTCAAGTATTATTTTAAGCCAAAATATAGGCGTACTTTTGATGTGTAATAAAACAGAAAATTGGATTCTCCCCAAACATATAATAATTACGTGGCGTTGGTTAACGAGCAGCATGAAATTACCCCATCGCTGGTTGCACAATTGAAAAAAGATTTTGGCACTTTATTGGAAACCGATCCAGATCTAAATGCAAGTCCCTCTATTTATACTTCACTTTATTTATGGATTTTTCCGGTAACAGAGAATCTATACAAAAACGACCGTCAACGATTTACGGCCCTTATTTATTACATTGATGCCGGATTTATAAAAGATAAATTCGGCAAACG
>JAYUZA010000379.1:0-4902 GCA_043752145.1 Flavobacteriales bacterium | reverse complement strand
TGCGCTCCATCGGCCTCACCATCCTCATTCACAAAATAAAGTCCGTCACCGTTATTTAATTCCTCGTAATTTTCTATTACATAACCATTGGCCTTGGTTTCTATAAGCTTTCCAATTAATTGCCCTTTTGACTTCGGACTTTCCCAGGAACCAATTTTCTCGGTCCGTTTATTAACGAAATAATCGGTATAACCTCGGTTAAAACTGCGGTCCATTTCGGGTTCAAAATTGTAGAAAGTTTTGCCCGAAGATGCTTTCTGGAATTTTTCATTGCCCTCTAAAAAAGCGTCCAGTTTTTTTCGCAGATATGAGGTGTTATTCCTTACATACACAATATCCTTTAATCGTCCCTCAATTTTAAATGAAGTAATTCCTGCTTCAATTAAATTGGGTAATTGATTGCTTAGATCAAGGTCTTTTATGGACAATAGATGACTGTTGGCAATTAATGTTTTTCCTGTACCATCAATTAAATTATAGGGCAAACGACAGTTTTGTGCACAAGAACCCCGATTTGCACTTCGTTCGCCATTGGCCACGCTCATATAACAATTACCACTAAACGAAACACAAAGTGCGCCCGAAACAAAAAACTCCAATTCTACATCACTTTCATTTCTAATTTCCTTTATCTGATCTAAATTCAATTCCCTTGCTAATACAACACGTTTCATTCCTACATCCTTCAAAAATTTTACATGCTTTGGATCACGGTTATTGGCTTGTGTACTGGCATGAATAACTATTGGAGGAAGGTCCATTTCCAATATAGCCATGTCCTGAACAATTAATGCATCAACACCTATATGATATAATTGATGGATGAGTTTTTTGCAATCGGCCAATTCATTGTCGTACAAAATAGTATTTACCACAACAAAAACCTGTGCTTTAAATAAGTGAGCATACTTTACCATTTCGGCAATGTCTTCAATTGAGTTGGTTGCGTTTGTACGCGCTCCGAACTGCGGTGCACCAATATAAACAGCATCGGCACCGGCATTAATGGCGGCCATACCTTGTACAAGGTTTTTGGCAGGAGCAAGTATCTCGATCTTCTGTTTCATAGAGAGCGCAAAGGTCTGACATTTATTTCAGAAATGCAACAAAGGCTAACTATGTAAACGCCCTAAAACAGGTTAAATCGAACGAAATTGTTACCCTTCCGGTTGATCGAGGCTTTGTACCCTTCTTAAACGTTAAAAATTTACCCTTTTGCAGCAATCAGTGATTCATATAACTTATTGGAAAAGTTATATAAAACATAATTTCCAATATACGGCAACTTTGTGGTGTAATAATAATTGATCAATAAACAAATAGGTACTATTAATAAAACTTAATCTAAAAAAAATGAAAAAAGATCAAAACAACGACAAACGTAACCAGGTTAATGCCGGTAACAAGTCGAATCAACAAACGAATACGGATCAACGTAAAAAAACAACTGATTCAAACAATCCTGAAGCGAACGAGGATAATGAAACCTCTAACAAACAGCGGAATTCTGCTGATAAAAATAAGTCCTCTTCAAACCAAAACAAATCTAACACGGGTTCTAAAAAAACCAATCAATTAGAAGGTGCGATGGAAGAAGATGAAGAAGAAATGTCTTCAGATAAAACCAGCTCAAGGAAAACAGCCGATTCAGATCAAAACAGATCGGGAAGCAAAAAGAGCGGAAAATAATTGCTAAGCACTTTTTTTAAAGAGGTTCTCATTTTAAGTTGGTTGCCAACCACACGTAATAAAAACGAATAATTAACTACAAAATCATCATATAAATAATGCCTAAACATAATAACATGGAAACAAAAGAAAATCAAAACACAACAACTGCCTCAGGTAAAAAAGAAGGTCAAATGTTAACCGGAATGTTCAGAGATCGTGAAAGTACAGAACATGCTTACAATGCGCTTCACGAAAGAGGATATACGAAAGACGATATTAATTTAGTAATGAGCGATGAAACGCGTAAAAAACATTTTTCGAGCGATGCAAAAGAAACCGAAATAGGAACCAAAGCTGCCGAAGGTGCGGGTAAAGGATCGGCTATTGGCGGTACGGTTGGTGCTATAGTTGGCGTTATTGCAGCAATAGGAACCAGTTTAGTTATTCCCGGATTGGGATTAGTTGTTGCAGGACCAATTGCGGCAGGTTTAGCTGGTGCAGGTGCAGGAGCAATTACCGGAGGAGTTATTGGTGCATTGATAGGAGCCGGAATTCCGGAGGAACGTGCAAAATTATACGAATCAGGAATTAAACAAGGAAATATCGTGATGGGTGTTCATCCCCGTAGTAAGGAAGATGCTGATCATTTTCATAAAACATGGAGTGAAAAAGGTGAGGAAATACACTTGTAGAAATTCACTTATACATTTCAATTTGAAATTCATGAAGCAAAGTTCATAAATGCAAATTAAATGTACTCAAAGAACAAGGCTTGGTATTTTACCAAGCCTTTCTGTTTCGTAGAAAACAAAGCGAAGCTGAAGAAGCTTTATCCATTGAATAATACTTTAGTTAAATAAAGCCCTCCTACGCTTTTACAGCTTACGCTTTAAAAGCTTCGGAGGGCGAAGGTGGAGCCGGAGAGGATCGAACTCTCGTCCAAACGAGGAACTAAATGACTTTCTACATGTTTATCTTAATTTAAATTTTAGTCTTCTTGCCGGCATTAAGCGGCCAACTTGAAGCTTAGTTACTTTGGTTTCTGTTAACACATCATAACGCTGCATTACTTGGTTCTTTGTTACAACACTCCTTGATCACACGCTAAAGAACGTAAGCTTGTGAGGAATGTCTCGTTCCCTCCTATCGGTGGGAATAAAGCAAAATCTAATAAATTAGATTAAGCAGCAAGAGCGTAGTTAGACTCGCCAGATAATTTTTGAGTTGTGATATTTAAGTGCAACAAAACAACGCACTACATGCTTACCAAATACTTCGGCCCGCTGTCAAAACCGTTACGGCCCCATAAATAAAGAACTGTTGCAAAGATAGTAAATAAAGCCATAAGGCAAAAAGCAAAAGTGAATTTTACTTGTGCAATATGGTTGTGCCTATTACTTTCCTAATTAAGTTTTCTTAACAAATTCAATTTTAATTGTCCTTCTTCTGAAAGCGTTGGTACCATTGACTCTTCAACGATTTTTCTGATTTCATATTTCATATTTCTGATTTTCTTTTACTCTTTCTGTAACAAATTTGTAATGCTGCCCGTCACACTTCAAAAACAAATAAATTATGTTATCTAAAAAATCTACCATCCTTATGTTATGCCTGGCATTATCATCGGGTTTATTAAAAGCAAGTGTTGGCGATGCAAAAACAAAAGTTTCCATTGAAGCAAGTACTTCACAAAACGCATTGATCATAAAAAGCACAACAAATTGCAATGTGCAAATAATTGACGAAACCGGACAAGCGGTTTTGGAACAAAAAATGGATCGTGGAACCAATAAACTTAACCTCAAAAACATTAAATCGGCTAGGTACAAAATTGTGGTAACCGATGGAACCTTCTCTGTTGTTCGCAAGCTTTCGGTACGTTAATTTAAAATTAATGGTTTTGGCCCGCTAAGGACTAAACACCTTATTTACAGGCATTTTAAATGATAAACCATTTAAAAGTGTCGATGTAAAATTAACGTGCACTTTATTTTTTTGTGTTATATTTAACACCTGAAGCCTTGCCCCTTGAGCACAAAACTTACTATAGGAATTATAAAAGAAGGAAAAAATCCGCCCGACAAACGTGTACCTTTTACGCCAGAGCAATGCGTAAAAATTCGTGAACTTTTTCCACATGTGAAAATTTTGGTCGAATCATCAAACGTGCGCTGCTTTACCGATGAACAATATAACGCATTGGGGATTGAAGTTGTGACCGATCTTTCGAACTGCGATGTTTTGATGGGAATAAAGGAAGTTCCGATCCAACAACTTATTCCCAATAAAACTTATTTTTTCTTTTCGCATACCATTAAAGAACAACCGCACAATAAAAAATTGATGCATGCGCTGTTGGAGAAAAATATTCGTATGATCGATTATGAAACATTGACCAGTGCGCATGGCGGACGCATCATTGGTTTTGGTCGCTATGCAGGAATTGTCGGCACGTATAACGCTTTCAGGCTTTATGGCGAACGATCAAAACTGTTCACACTGAGACCTGCGCACGAATGTTATAACCGAAAAGAAATTGAAGACGAATTAAAAAAAGTAATTCTTCCCGAAACATATAAGATTGTCGTTACAGGTGCAGGACGTGTAGGAAGCGGCTGTTTGGAAATTTTAAACACCATGGGTCTGCATCACGTTTCACCAACCGATTTTTTAAAACGTGTGTATACCGAACCTGTGTTTACTCAATTGCATGTTTCGGATTATAACAAAACCAAATCGGGTGATATTTTTATTCCCGATGAATTTTATAACGATCCTAGTGAGTTTGAATCCGATTTCATGAAATATGCGCGTGTAGCAAACATGTATATCCCTTGTCATTTTTGGGATAATCGTTCGCCACAAATTATAACCGCAGAACAGATCAAAGACTTGTCATTTAAAATTGACCTGATAGCTGACATAAGTTGCGATATAACCGAACCCATTGCTTCAACAATTCGTGCAACAACCATTGATGCTCCATTCTTTGGATACGATAAACAGACCGGAAAAGAAGTTGATTTCAATCAAAAAAACAGCATCGCTGTAATGTCGGTCGACAATTTGCCTTGCGAACTTCCCCGCGATTCAAGCAAAGATTTTGGAAAGGTATTGATCGATAAAATTTTACCCGCATTAATTGAAACTGATAAGGATGAGATCTTAGACCGGGCCACCATCTGTAAAAACGGAAAACTTTCGCAGAGATTCCATTATTTGGAGAACTAC
>JAYUZA010000378.1:0-4915 GCA_043752145.1 Flavobacteriales bacterium | reverse complement strand
ATAAGAGTAGTGGGTTGACCAATTATTTCACGAAGAATTTTGCGGGAAAATTGCTTTTATGGTTTACCACCTTTTTCCTGGTGGTTTTTGCCTGGATCTTTTTCCGAGCCAATTCCATTGACGATGCATTTACCTTAATTCAAAATTCAATGCACCTAACAGCTGCCTGGCCCGACTATCATATAACAGGAATAGAGTGGGAGAACCTGAAATTGGAATATACGCTCGCTTTTGTGTTTATTCTTTTGATGGAAATTATTCAGCTAAGCTCGTGGAACCGCAAAATTGAAAACACCATTGGAGCATGGTCTGCAATATTGCGCTGGATCTTTTATTTTGTACTGGCCCAACTCATTATTTGGTTTGGCTATTACGGAGGCGATGCAAAGTTTATTTATTTTCAGTTTTAACCGAAAACGTATTTGATCTTTTCCCACCTGAATTTTCTGATGTCTGATGTCTGAAATCCGATGTCTACCTAACAACAAACCTCGCAGTGTACCTGCTTTTCTGCGTCACCAATACTTCACCTTTAATAATTTTTGAAATTATTTCATCGGTATAATGACGTATAGTAACCAGTTGGCAACCATCGTTATATTTTGTTTTGTATTGTGTTTGCAATGCCTTGATCAGTTTCGGTAATTTTTCTTCATCAAAGTCTATTACAACACTAAAACTTAAGGCCGAATTCTGCATCATATTTATATGCACATTGTTTTGCGAGAACAAAGCAAAAATATCGCGTAAATTATCTTCGGCTATAAATGAGAAGTCGCGGGGAATAATGGAAATTAAAACCTGGTTGTGTTTATATATGAACGAGGGAATCTTGTTGTCAAAATCCTCACTTACCTGTATAACGGTTCCTTTTGCATCCGGTTCAATAAATGAGTTTACGTATAAGGGAATTCCTTTATTCTGCAAAGGCTTTATTGTTTTTGGGTGAATAACTGTCGCACCATAATAACTCAATTCAATGGCCTCGTGAAACGAAATTTTTTCCAGTTTAACGGCATCAGGATAAATTCGTGGATCGGCATTTAATACTCCGGGAACATCTTTCCAAATCGTCATGTCTTTTGCATCCAGTAAATAGGATAAAATTGCAGCAGTATAATCCGAACCTTCGCGTCCAAGCGTTGTGGTCAAATTAATGGAAGTTCCGCCAATGAATCCTTGTGTAATGGCTATTTTTTTATTTAACGAACCTATATAAAATGGGATCAATGTTTTTGCAACTTGTTCTTCACTTATTTTCCAATCCACTTTTCCTTCGCGGTACGTACTGTCGGTGCGTATAAGTGTTCGTGCATCAAACCACGTATTGGTTATGCCGGACACATTAAAATATTCACTTACAATAGTAGTTGAAACCAATTCGCCTGTACAAACTATTTGGTCGTATACCAGATCATAGTTGGCCGATGGTGATTTCTCCATCCTATTCTCCAGTTCAGTAAAAATGGCATTTACTTTTTTAGTAACATCAGCTGAATTTTCCTTGGTAAACAAATCGCCAATAATGTTGAAATGGTACAGTTTTATTTTTTCCAGGATCTCGTGCTTATCGCCTTTGTTCTTCACATAGGCTTTCACAAGGTCTTCTAGGGTATTGGTAATTTTACCCATGGCCGATATGACTATAGTTATATTTTCGTTGGAATAACGTTTTACGATCTCGCCAACGTTTTTAATTCCGTTTGCATCCTTTACCGAAGCACCGCCAAATTTGAATACTTTCATTACACAAATAATTCAGGGAGTAAAAGTATGATTTATAGTCTCAGCTTCGATCAGAAATTTTATGCATTTTTTTAGCCACGGATTGCACGCATTGAAATGAACTTATCCTATCTTAATCATTATCTCAATTAATCTGTGTTAATCTGTGTAATCTGTGCCCGCGAAGCGAAAACATCTGTGGTTCACATCCGTGAAATCCTTTCAAGGTCATCCTTAAACAACTTTCCATCCAGCCATTCGGTGTCAAGCCGGGCATTAAATTTTTTATAAAATTCAATAGCGGGCGTATTCCAGTCAAGCACTTGCCAGTCCATTCGCCTGCACCTATGTTCGCGGGCAATTTTACAGGTTTCAATAAATAAAAGTCGGCCGGCTCCAAACCTGCGGTATGCGTTTTTCACGATCAAGTCTTCCAAAAAAAGTGTTTTTCCTTGCCATGTCGAGTATTTGAAATAATATAAAGCAATGCCAATTATGGCTTGGTCTTTAACGGCAACAATAAATTCATATAGGGGTTTTGGGCCAAAGCCATCGTTGAGCAATTCGGCTTCGGTAACTTCAACCTGATCGCCCGCTTTTTCATAATCGGCCAGTTCGCGAATGCAATTGAGTAATTCGGGAATATCTTGTTTGGTTCCTTTTCTAAAGGTTATTTCTGTCATACGGTAAAGGTAAGAGACCCTTCCGATCTATTAAATGTAGTTGAAAAAAATATCCTGTTCTATCGTCAGGGTAATTAGCGCTAATACAACCACAATTGCAAAGGTTTAAAGAAGGTTGTATAAGCGCAACTAAATAAAAAAAGGGCGAATCTTTCGATCCGCCCTTTTCATAATAATATAAACAGTGTGTCAATTACTTTGACTCGTTTTCTACCATAGTTTCCCATTGTTGGTACTTTTGACCTGAAGTTCCTAAGATAACTTTCATCTCAGCTTTTAATTCAGTTTTAATTTTAGCAATAGCTGCAGTTTTAGCTTTCTCATCTCTTGAAACTTTAAACTCGTCCATAACTTTTTTACGCGCTTCCATTTTTGCATAAACAACATCGTATGTTTTTGCTTTTTGATCGGCTGTCATCATTAATTTTGTAGCCCAGTTCTCAGTAGTTTTGGTAGCATTAGCTTCAATAGGAGATTGCTTTGTTTGACTCATTGCAACGCCAGACATAACCAGCATTAAACATAAGGTGATGATTTTTTTCATGTGTATAGATTTAAGGTTGTTTAGTTTATTTATTTAGTTGATTAATTATTCAAGGTCCATTTTAATTTGTTGCTCTTCCTCGTCTTGTTTTCCTGCATTTGGTTGAGCCGATCCGGCTTTTTTCCATGCATCAAAACGGGCGGTAACGTTTGCTTTGTAAGAAGTAAATTGCTCGGCATTCAAAATTTCTTTTAACGAAGCTACATAAGCATCGCGCAAAGGTTTACAAGCAGTAACACGCGCATCACGGTTTTCAACACCGGGATTTTTGTCAGCCACAGTTTTAATGTCAGCATACGTTGTGCTTTTTAGGGCAACAATTTTTTTGTATTGCTCGTCAGTTAAAGTCAACTGGTTTTTCATACGTGAAGCCGAACGTTCGGCACGCATATCGGTGGTTTGAGGTACAGCTTTTTTAGTACCAACGGTCTTGGTTGCTTCTTCTTTTTGCACTTCAGTATTAACTGTTTGTGCATTTAAAAGGTTTAAGCCTAAAATTGCTACAGAAGTAAGGATCAATTTTTTCATGTACGTTTCTTATTTCTATTGTTATATATTCAAATATTATACCAAGATAATGAATTTTTAAAACATTGGTTTCATCATCTTTACTATCTTAGGACGATAAAATGAACAAAGCGTTGCCCCGATTATGTCAAAAATTAAAACTTTAGGTGAATTTATTATAGAAAAGCAGTCCGATTTCCCATATGCCAAGGGAGAATTAACGCGTTTGTTAAGTTCTATACGTTTAGCGGCCAAAGTTGTTAATCGAGAGGTTAATAAGGCCGGCCTAGTAGGCGAAATACTGGGTGATGCTGGAAATGAGAATGTTCAGGGCGAAGTACAGCAAAAACTGGATGTCTATGCCGATAATCAATTTATTTATGCTCTTAAAGCCCGTGGCGAAGTTGCAGGTGTAGCCTCCGAAGAAAACGAGGACATTATTATTTTTGATGATGAGATAGGGCGTTCAGGTAAATATGTTGTGTTGATCGACCCTCTTGACGGTTCAAGTAATATAGATGTAAATGTTTCAATAGGTACTATCTTCTCCATATACAGACGAATTTCGCCTGAAGGTCAACCGGTTACAATTGATGATTTTATGCAGGTGGGTCGCAAACAAAGTGCTGCCGGTTATATTGTGTATGGGTCTTCAACTATGTTGGTTTACACTTCCGGCAATGGCGTTAACGGTTTTACACTCGACCCTTCATTGGGAACGTTTTGTTTATCGCATACCGACATGAAGGTCCCGGCCGATGGTAGTATTTATTCAATGAACGAAGGAAACATAAATCAGGTTGAAGCAGGAGTAAAAAAATATGTTGACTGGTGTCAGCAAACCGATGCAAAAACATTGCGCCCATACTCGGCACGTTATATTGGTTCACTTGTTGCCGATTTTCACCGCAATTTATTAAAAGGCGGCATTTATATTTATCCGGGCACAACAAAATCACCCGATGGTAAGTTGCGTTTATTGTACGAATGCAATCCCTTGGCTTTTTTAGCCGAACAGGCAGGTGGTATGGCTACCAATGGTAAAAGCGCTATTTTAGATATTCAGCCGACTAAATTACATCAACGCGTTCCGTTCTTTGTTGGGTCCACTAATATGGTGAAGAAGGCAATGGAGTTTTGTAAATAGTTATTCGTTAATAGGCATTAGGCTGCCACCCGTATAAAATCAGAGATCAGAAATACGAAATCAAAAAACGGGTCGGGTCTTCGCCTATAGCCCTCGCAAATATTCATGCGGAATAAAGTTTTTTAAAGCTCGGGGCTATTTGGCTCACCCCCTGGCAGGGATTCTCGAAACGCCTGAAAAAATTCAGCTAGGCTTGGTGGATCGCCACGTGATTATGAAATTTCAAACCAAATAAGTATTTTAGATCAATCGCTCGTGATGACGAACAGGCGCATTTTCTACAATTAAATAAGTTGTGCAAAGCACAAC
>JAYUZA010000377.1:0-4916 GCA_043752145.1 Flavobacteriales bacterium | reverse complement strand
TAACACTTGGGTCTTCCGATAAATATTTGCGCAGTTTTGTGATAAAAACATCTAAGCTACGACCTAAAAAATAATCATCGTTTCCCCAAACCATGTTTAACACCAGGTCGCGCTGCAACACCTGATTTTTATTTACGCATAAGAGTTTAAGTACTTCAGCTTCTTTTTTCGTTAATTTTTTTGGTGTACCATTAATGCTAAGGATGTAGTTTGAATAATCAAATTCATATTTACCCAATGTAAATTTGTCCTTATCATCAGTCGCAACTGTTTTACCCGAACGTTTTAAAATAGCTTCGACCCTTAACAATAATTCCTCACTGCTGAACGGTTTGGTTATATAATCATCTGCTCCGGCTTTAAATCCTTTGATCTTATCTTCGGTCATTGATTTTGCGGTAAGGAAAACAATGGGAACTTTTGTATTCACTTTTCGTACATCATCGGCTAATGTAAATCCATCTTTTAGTGGCAACATTACATCTAAAAGAAGTAAGTCATACGAATTCTCGTTGAACTGTTTTAAACCGGCTTTGCCATCGGTAGCTAAATGAACTTTATAACCACTCATTTTAAGGGTGTCCTGTACAACAAATCCTAAGTTTACATCGTCTTCGACTAATAGGATCAATGCTTTTTCGTTTTCCATAATTATCAGTTCTTTTTTCAACCACATAGACACATAGAAACGTAATTGTTCTTCGCACCTTTTAGAAATATAGAGTGCTGACGCACTTTTTTAAGAAAACATAGCAAAATCCCTTCTATGTTTCTCCTATCTGGTACCGAAGGGGCCTCTTTATTTCTCTTAATTCACACAGGTGTTTTCTATGTCCCTATGTTTCTATGTGGTTAAGTTTTAGCGTTTATAATAGTAATACTTATTTTTTAAAAGGAAGAAACACTTCAAACGTAGTTCCTTGCCCCACTTTACTTGATACACTTATTTTACCCAAGTGTTCATCAACAATATACTTTACATAAAATAAACCCAATCCAAATCCTTTTACATTGTGAACATTACCCGTAGGAACGCGGTAAAATTTTTCAAAGATCATTTTTTGATTCTCCGGTGAAATCCCGATCCCGTTGTCGGTTACCGATATTAATACACCCGCATTGTTATTTTGTGTTGTAATATCAATGACCGGTTTTTGGTCGCAATATTTTTTTGCGTTATCAATTAAGTTCGAAAAAATATTAAGCAAATGCACTTTATCACCAACAATGGTTGGATTTTTCGCATTGAAACTCGTATTGATCCGGCCGCCTTCATTGCTTATTTGCGTTTCAAACGATTTCACACAATCTTCAAGCAATTCGGTTAAGTTAACTTCACTCGGCTTTAATTCAATTTTTTCTTTTTCCAATGTTGCCAGTCGTAATACACGCTCAACCATGTTTTCAAGGCGCGTGTTCTCATGCTTGATAATTCCCGCATATTGTGTAATGCGCTGTGGGTCTTTTTCAATTCCCGATTTTGAAAGCACTTCGCTTGCCAATGAAATAGTTGCAATAGGTGTTTTCAATTCATGCGTCATATTGTTAATGAAGTCATTCTTGACATCGGCCAACCGCTTTTGTTTTAATACCACCGAAATGGCGTAAATAAAGAATGAGAGAACCAACAAAATAATAATTGAACCAAATAACCATCCGCCCAATTTTTCGCCACTAAACAACCATTCGCCTTTTTGCACCGGTATTTTGGCAACATCAAATGTTTCCCTATCCGGAAAAAATACACTGAAATAATGGCCGTCATTGGCAAATTTTACCTGGGGGGCGTTAAGTGCATGATCAACTTTTAAGGTATCAAACGTTACGTAATTTCCGTAAACCACCGAATCGGTAAAACAATCATAAATACCATATTCAAAATTCTCTTTAATATTACGTTTGTCAAATTCGCGTTTTAATAACGATTCAAGTAAGTAGGGGTGAAGGGTATCATTTATTTGAACCACAAAATAATTGGAACGTAATTGCTTCACAACATTGTACGGCTCCGACTTGTCGCGATTAATTGAAAGAATGGTTCCTGCAATGTCGGTAAGAGCGATCATTACGCGGTCGTTGAATTTTTTTTCTTCCTGACTGAATGTTTTTTCCTGAAGTGACTGTTGTTCTTCAATTAATTTTTGTTGCTGTTCAACAAGGCCCTGCGCATTACGGATCCACAACACCTGTATGATGATTATGCCTGCCAGCAATAATCCGGCAAGGGCAACAAGTCGTCTCAGTGTTTTGGTTTTCATGAATCGTCTTAAATCTAAGCAGCATTAAAGTTAAAGGAACTAATTTAACTAGAAATTAACTAATCAAGGCAAAAGGCATTAGCCAAAAGGCAAAAGAAAAACCCGCAGAGTCTCTATCTGCGGGTTTCCAATCATTTTTAAATTAATAGTCGGTCTTGTCTAATGTCTTATGCCTTATGGCTTTTGGCTCTCTTTACATCATTCCACCCATTCCGCCCATTCCACCCATGCCTCCCATACCACCCGGCATTGCCGGCATAGCTGAAGCTTCTTCAGGAATTTCACTTATCACGCAATCGGTCGTTAGTAACATACCTGCAATGGATGCCGCATTTTCAAGCGCTACGCGCGTTACTTTAGTGGGATCAATAACACCTGCAGCGAATAAATTTTCAAATACTTCGGTACGTGCATTGAACCCGAAATCGTCTTTTCCTTCGCGAACTTTGTTTACCACAACACTTCCTTCGCCACCGGCATTGGCTACGATTTGGCGTAACGGTTCTTCTAATGCTCTGCGCACAATGGCTATTCCTGTGGTTTGATCTTCGTTATCGCCTTTTAATTTATCAAGTGCGCTTAATGCGCGAATATATGCAACTCCACCACCTACAACAATGCCTTCTTCAATAGCGGCACGTGTAGCTGCAAGCGCATCGTCAACCCTGTCTTTTTTCTCTTTCATCTCCACTTCGGTAGCTGCGCCAACATAAAGTACGGCAACACCGCCCGATAGTTTTCCAAGACGTTCTTTCAATTTATCCTTATCGTAATCGCTTGTGGTAGTTTCAACCTGTGCTTTAATTTGATTTACACGCGCTTTAATATCTTCTTTGTTTCCTGCACCGTTAATAATAGTTGTATTGTCTTTATCCACTACAATTTTTTCGGCACTTCCCAAATGTTCCAATTCGGCAGCATCCATACGGTAACCGCTTTCTTCCGAGATCACAACTCCACCTGTTAGGATAGCGATATCTTCTAAAATAGCTTTTCTTCTGTCGCCAAAACCGGGAGCTTTTACAGCGGCAACTTTTAACGCACCCCGTAATTTATTTACTACCAATGTTTGAATGGCTTCGCCATCTATATCTTCGGCAATGATCATTAAAGGTCGACCTGTTTGCAGTGATTTTTCAAGGATCGGCAACAATTCCTTCATGCTCGATAATTTTTTATCGGTAATAAGGATCAAGGGTTCTTCCAATACGATCTCCATTTTTTCGGGATCGGTAATAAAGTAAGGTGATAAATAGCCGCGGTCAAATTGCATACCTTCCACTACTTCAACAGTAGTTTCAGTTCCTTTAGCTTCTTCAACGGTAATAACACCGTCTTTTGAAACTTTTTCCATCGCTTGCGCAATTAATTTACCAATGGTATTGTCGTTGTTTGCCGAGATAGAGGCAACCTGTTCGATCTTTTGATTATCGTCACCAATACTTTTTGATAATTTTTTAAGCTCAGCAACAATAGCAATAACTGCTTTGTCAATTCCACGTTTAAGATCCATCGGATTTGCTCCGGCTGCGACATTTTTTAATCCGCCATGCACAATTGCCTGTGCTAAAACGGTAGCTGTTGTTGTTCCGTCACCGGCAACATCGGCTGTTTTTGAAGCAACCTCTTTAAGCATTTGTGCTCCAATGTTCTCAATTTTATCTTCAAGGTCAATTTCTTTTGCAACAGTAACCCCATCTTTCGTGATGTTAGGCGCGCCAAATTTTTTGTCAATTACTACATTGCGTCCCTTAGGACCCAATGTAACTTTAACGGCATTTGCCAAAGCATCAACACCTTTTTTTAATTTCTCGCGGCCTTCGCCTTTGAACGTAACTTCTTTTGCCATTCTGATAATATTTTAGTTAAATTAAATTTTTGTTTCAGCCATAAGCCAATAGGCATAAGGCATTAAATTGTTTATGTTAGATTTTTATTTGCGATTCTTCTTTTGCCTTATGCCTTTTGGCTCTTGCCTTAGTTAAGAATTGCATATATATCAGATTCCTTCATGATCAAAAGGTCTTTTCCCTCAATAGTGATCTCGGTACCTGAATATTTACCGTACAGAACCTTATCTCCTTTTTTTACGGTGGTAGGTTCATCTTTTTTTCCTATTCCTGCGGCTATTACAGTGCCTTTTAAAGGCTTTTCTTTTGCTGTGTCAGGAATAATGATGCCTGAAGCTGTTTTGGTTTCAGCAGCATCGGGTTCAATTAAAACCCTGTCATTTAATGGTTGAATTGTATTTGCCATAGTCGATTTTTTTAATGATTTGTAATTTGCATTAATTGTTCCAAAGGCAATACGCCACTCATTTTGGCAGAGTCGGGCCTGTATTGTCAGAAACGGGACGCGAATATAGGTCAAAAAGGCTTTTAGAGAGTAAAAATTCCGATCCTGAATTTGGTTCGGTCAAAATTGGAGAACAAACAAAGATATTGTTTGGTATTTGGGTTGTAAACCAGCTCGGGAACAAAGAACGGGGTATCGGCCACAGCGCCCGTTTTATTGGTTGCCATTGTTTTAGAACCGTATTTTTCATGAACGTTTACCAGCGAAAATAAGGGCTCAGGAACCTTTTTACCCTCGGTTTTTACAATATAATTATGTGCAATAACCAGTGTATCCTTGTTTGGATAGGTCCGGTACGAGGCC
>JAYUZA010000376.1:0-4943 GCA_043752145.1 Flavobacteriales bacterium | reverse complement strand
GTTTTATTGGCTTTTTTCCAATACAGGGCCGAAGTTATAGGGACAAGCAACGATACCATTCCCACAATAGAGGACATGGCTACAAGACTATAAATATCCTCCCCAACAAAAGCCGTAATGGTTGAAATAAGTGCCATAAACACTACCGACAATCGCAGGATCCAAAGAAATTTTTTATCATCTAATTTATTTTTTGAAAGCGGTCGTACTATATTTTCGGAAATAATGCTGGCCGGTGCAAGCAATGCACCACTGGCAACACTAAGCACTGCAGATAAAACAGAACCAAAAAATAAAATTTGCAGTATCAAAGGCGCTTCCGATAAAACCAATTGTGGAAATGTTTGTTGCATGTCCATACCCTCGGTAACATTTCCATCAAAATAATGATACTTCACTACAAAACCTATGTATAATGGTAAGGCAGCCATGATCAAATATAAAATGGCTCCCCAATACGTTGAATTAACAGCTGCTTTTTCGTTTTTGGCAGAATTGGCACGTTGAAAAATATCCTGCGAACACAAAGAGCCAAAACCTAAAACAAGCCATGCCGAAAACCAATTGACCCAATTCATGCCGCCACTTTCGGGAAAAAATTGAAATGTGCGACCCGGATTTTGCTGCCATTTTTCGGCAACGGTGTGAATTCCTCCCGCTTCCTGTGTAAAGAAAATTGCCAGCGCAATTAATCCTATGACGATAACAATGTTGTGAATAAGGTCGGTAATAGTAACTGCCCACATACCACCAATGAATGTATAGAACGTAACAAGAACCGAGCAAAGAAGAATAGCCTGGTAAAGTTCCATACCGGGAATAACGTTTTTTAAAATAATTCCTAACGCAAGCAATTGTGCTGCGATATAACCGAAAAATGAAAATACCATAAATACAGCCGAAACAAGTTCAACTGTTTTTCCATATTTATCCCTTAGCAAATCGCTCAGGGTTAAAATATTCAATCGATACAATTTGCGTACGAAAAAAAGTCCGAATAAAAATAAGGCCAATACCCCTCCGAAAGGATCTTCAATAACACCCGATAAACCATGCTTCATGAATTCTGAAGATGCACCAAAAACGGTTTCACTTCCAAACCACAAAGCAAACAATGCTGTTGCGTTAAAGAACATGGGAAGGCTTCGGCCTGCCTGAATAAAATCGGAAGAATTTTTAACCCGTTTTGACGCCCAATATCCGATCAATATATTGAGCGCCAAATAAAGCAATATAAAGATGAGTAAAGTGGGGTTTTGGCTCATGAAGAACCAAATTAATAAAAAATCTTAAAGGGGTGTGTTACTAATTAACAATTAGCCTGCAGGAGAAGGTTTTTTCGACTGTTTTTATACTCACGATATAGGTTCCGGAGGCCAATTTTTGCGGAAATACCATTTTTAAATTACTACTTCCGGCACTTACACTATTCAACTCGCTTGTTACCATTTTTCCGGTAATATCGGTAACGTATACGCTCAGCTCGTTAGCCTGCAAATTTTCAAAATTCAAAAACAATTCGTTCCCGTTGTTTGGGTTTGGATAGATTTGAACATTTTGCGCATTTGTAATTGTTACAGGTCGTAATTGTGTATAGGTGAACTTACCATCGTAATCAACTTGCTTTAATCGGTAATACGAAGTTTCGTTATATGGCAGCAAATCGGTAAACGCATATGATCTTTGCGTAACTGAGTTTCCTGCACCTTTTACGGTTCCAAAAAAATCGAAATGCTCTCCGTCCTGTGAACGTTCAAGTTCAAAACGGTCGTTGTTGGATTCGCTGGCGGTTATCCACGTTAAACGTACACTAGAATTTTCAACAGCCTTCGCATCAAATTCCAATAATTCAATTGGTAAAACAACTGCTACACTACTGCCTAACGTGAAAGGGCTAAACGAAGTTACGAGATTACTGGTAACGGTGCCTGCTGCAACGGTTCCTGTTGCAGCCGAGTTTCCTTCATCCTGCCAGGTTGAAATACCGTCATGACGTGCGACTAACATACTTATTATAGGGGTTATTCCACAAGAATTAGCGTCCCAAGTAAGTGTTACAAATTTATTTTCTGTTCCGGCATTACGGTTCAAGATCCAATACTCACAATTGCTTATGTGATTAATAGATGGTACCAGTGTATTTCCATATGGTACTTGCGGATCGGTATAAAAATATTCGCAGGTAAAATCGGAAACGGGACCCGCAATTGATAAACTAACATCATCAATAGCAAATGACGGATCACTTCCCGCCCCATCATCGTTATTAACCCATCGGAATGCAATTTTCACTAAAGGATTATTATTAGCGGAAGCAGGCAATGCAACCGTTCGTTGTGTCCACTGACCTTGTCCGCTTCCACAAACCGCTGTTTTTAGCATGTTATCAATTTGCGCCCATGAAACTCCATCAAAATACCAAAGTGTTGCATCATCACTCGTGCCTGAACCTCCTTCTAAATAGTCAAAATTGACCGATATAGTAGAGTATCCCGTGCAATTAATGGTTGGCGATTCGGTTCTTCGGTTTGTTAAAGGACAAAACAAAAAACCACATAATCCTCCTGCATCATAAGCGGCTCCACCTGCCGGATTAAAAACACTTGTTATATGCAGAGAGGGATCTCCACCTCCTGCTAAACCACATCCCGGAGGTGTAATACCTGTTTCATTGTCATTTATAACAAAAAAATTAGGGTCAGCTCCTTCCGCTCCTGTCACAACATTTAATGTCCATCCCGCTCCTCCTGTATTAAAATTCTCGGTCCAAAACGAACCTCCTCCGCCCGCACCGGCCGAAATTCCTAAGGGTTGGTGATCGATTCCTTTTCCAACCGGGAAATTAAGTGCCGAATATCCAATATATCGAATAGGGCCCGAAACGAAACTGACGTTACTTGCACCAACTACCGAAGCGCTAGTATTTAGTGTTGGTAAATTTGTAAGTGTTGAGATCATTAAACCGCTTGTGAGTGTAAAAACATTGTCAATTGTGATTGCACGATTCAATATAACATTATTGGCCGATTTATCTATGGCAAAATCATAAATATTAAAAACGCCTGCTCCATTTATGTTTTGCGCATTTCCTCCCGAAAAAATAAATTTTCGGGCACCGGCTCCGACAGAGTAATTAACCGTACCGCTTATGGTAAGATCGCCCTGTACTTCAAAACCTGTACCGTGATTTCGTAACGTACTTCCTGTACGAACGATCATATTCCCGTTTACAAGATTACAATTTGTTGCGCTTACTGCATTATTTAAAAAATCAACAGTGCTGGTTCCTGTTCCACCAATATCTAAATTACCTTTTACAGTAATATAACTCAAACCGGTTAAGATAGCTGCTCCTGCGGTTGTCCATGTGCCCGCAACATTGTTTTCGATAGTAAGATTACCGTAATACGCACCGGTTGTTGAAATAGAAGGATTTTGCGCTACAGTCTTTCGCAAGATCCAATTGGAAGTAGCAGGAATTGTGGCTATGCCGCCCTGATAATTATTTTGCCAATTTGCTGATGAGTTTCCCATCGAGCGTATTAAGTTTGCGCCAGCACTTATTTGCCAGGTTGCGCCAGCAGCAAAAGCTATACTTGCACCACCAGCCGTGCGATTATCCCAAAATGTTCCGTTCACTTGCAAATCAACTCCGCCTCCATTGGCTATTGTTAAAGTTCCACCTGTCCAATTTAGTGTTGCACCTGTATTAATTACAACCTGATCAATGGTTACGGTTGCACTAATTTGAATGGTATTAGGTGACTGAATTGTTATAACTCCGTTAACACTTGTAGGTGCCGCTGCCGCTGCTACCCAACTGGCACCATCAAATCGTTGCCAATTTGCAATTGTTGCCCAGGTACCTGTGGCCACCGAACGATAATCGTCCAACGTTTGCGCATGTATATTACTTCCAACGATGGTTGAAAAAGAAAAAAGAAAAAATATGCGTGCAAAAAATCTCATCTAGGCTTACGTAAAGTAATAATTTTTATTCATGCGCCAAGACCGTTTGTCACAATTACTAAAACTTTTCAAACACACCCAGGCCAAACAAAGCAAAATCATATTTAACAGGATCCTTAGCATCAAACAGTTTTAACATTTCAGTAATTTCTTCAACAGCTTTGGCATCATCTTGTTTACGTTTTAACAATCCTAACTTTCGGGCCGTATTCCCTGTGTGAACATCAAGCGGCAACATCAGATCGGCAGCACTTATCTTGTTCCACAAACCAAAGTCAACTCCCTGCTTATCGTCTCTCACCATCCACCGCAAATACATGTTCAATCGCTTTGCGGCCGAGCCTGTTGTTGGATTAGAGACGTGTTTTAAGGCGTGGGTTGTCTTGAAATATTGGGTAAACTTCAACCTAAATGCATTTACCTTTTCCATGGCATTTCCCTTAGCCACGAAGAGTTCTTCAAGCGAATTATGTTTTGTGTACACTTTTTTTAATGCCGTAATAAAATCAATAGCATCATTTCCATTAAATGTGCGATGAACAAATTTTTCCAATCGTTTTAATTCCTTTGCGTTTGCATGCATCACAAAATTAAATGGTTCGTGATCCATTAAGTCGACCAAATGGGATGCATTTTTGATGATGCTTTTGCGATTGCCCCAGGCAATGGTAGCAGCAAACAAGCCCGCTATTTCAATATCTTGTTTTTTGGAAAATTGGTGCGGAACCGAGATCGGATCGTCCTCAATAAACCGTTTGTTATTGTATTCAAAAACCTTCGTATCAAGGAATTCTTTTATGTTCTTTAATTCTGTTTTTTTCACAGGTTAAATTTTATATGCCCCGACTAAAATATTTATTCTATATTAGCAATAATCATGGTTAGGGGCTTACTTTATTTTCTCTTGTTTTTCAACGTAGTTGGGGTATACGGCCAACAAATACGCCCACCCTTCAGGAATTTTACACCCAAAG
>JAYUZA010000375.1:0-4951 GCA_043752145.1 Flavobacteriales bacterium | reverse complement strand
TTTTGTATAAATTCCACCACCTACACGTGCGAATAATGCAATTGATTCGGCTCCTAATGAAAATCCTGTAAGAACTTCAATAGCTGTTCTCATCTCGGCACCGTTTACGTCAACAACATTAAAAACAGTTATTAAAACAATAAATAATCCACCTAAACCAAAAACCGCAAGACCCGCAACACCAAGACCCATTACGGTTCCACCGGTGAACGATACTTTTAATGCTTGTGCTAAAGATGTACGTGCTGCTTGAGTGGTACGCACGTTAGCTTTAGTAGCAATACGCATACCTATATAACCGGCCAATGCCGAAAGCACCGCACCAAGAATAAATGCTATTGCAATGGTTGGACTTGAATGTTCAACCAATGTTCCTGACCAGGCTAACAAGGCTGCAGCAATTGCAACAAAGAAACCCAGTACTTTCCATTCGGCTTTCAAAAAAGCCATGGCACCTTTAGCAATATATCCTGCTAATTCGGTCATTGTTTCATCGCCCGAAGGTTGTTTACTAACCCAGGCAGCCTTAACGGCCATAACCAATAAACCTATCAAACCTGTAGCAGGGATGATGTAAATTAAATTCGCGTACAAAAAATCCATAATTTGTTATTTTTTAAGAGGCGCAAAAGTATGGGATTCGGTTCAATTGTGCAAGAAATACGTGTATAAAATTGAATTTCAATTAATTAAACCTTTACTTTTTAAATACTTATTTGAATGAAAAACTCATAAACCAATAATAATGAGCATTATACTCGATGCATGAGAATTATTCTATTTGTACGATCACTTTCAATTTATCCACCGCCTGCTGTACACCCGCAATATTCTCATAACTCATTTGCAAGCGACCGTTTTTTTCCTCCATTTTGGCGATGCGATGATTTTTTTCGATGTATTTCAACACCCGCGTGAATTTTGCCGAATCATAAAACGGTGATTTAGGATTGGCAATAAAATGTCCTATCAATTTTTTTTGTTTCAAAATCAATTTTTCAAATCCAATGTCTTTTGCCAACCAACGCAAACGAATGGTGTTAATTAATTCTTCGGTACTTTTGTGCAAAGGACCAAAACGATCAATTAACGATAACCTGAACTGTTGTAATTGAATTTCTTCTTTAATATCATCCAATTCTCTATAAAGAATTAATCGCTCGGTAACATTATTAATATACCCATCAGGGATCAATAATTCCAGATCGGTTTCAATGGTACAATCATTTACATAACTGTAATTTACGTCTTCCTCAATTTTATACAAATCCTTGAACGATGTTTCTCTTAATTCCTGTAATGCTTCATCCAATATTTTTTGATAGGTTTCGTAACCGATATCCGAAATAAATCCACTTTGCTCGCCACCCAATAAATTTCCTGCTCCGCGAATATCCAAATCACGCATAGCAATGCTAAATCCACTTCCCAAATCACTAAACTGTTCAATGGCCGACAAACGTCTGCGTGCTTCCTGCGTCAACAATTGCATACCCGGTACCATTAAAACACAAAAAGCTTTTTTATTGCTTCGCCCCACACGACCGCGCAATTGATGCAGATCGCTTAAACCAAAATTTTGCGCATCGTTAATGATAATTGTGTTGGCATTTGAAACATCAATACCCGATTCAATAATGGTCGTGGCAATTAAAACATCGTACTGCCCTTCCATAAAATCGACCATAACCTGTTCCAGTTTATCGCCATCCATTTGTCCGTGGCCAACGGCAATTCGCACCTGTGGACATAAACGCTGTACCATTCCCGAAAATTCGGCAATGTTTTGCACACGATTATGGATAATGAATACCTGACCACCGCGTTCAACTTCGTAAATAATTCGGTCGCGAATAATTTCTTCGCTAAAAACAACAATTTCGGTTTGTACCGGATGACGGTTGGGCGGAGCAGTATTAATTACGGATAGATCGCGGGCACCCATTAAAGAGAATTGTAATGTACGCGGTATTGGTGTTGCCGTTAAGGTTAAGGTATCAACATTCGCTTTGAGCAATTTTAATTTATCCTTTACACCAACACCGAATTTTTGCTCTTCGTCAATGACTAATAATCCTAAATCGCGAAACTTAACATCTTTTGCAACTACACGATGTGTACCAATTAAAATATCAATTTCACCTTTGGCAACACGTTCCAATGTTTCCTTTTGTTTAGCGGCCGATTTAAAACGATTAATATAATCAACTGTACAAGGAAAATCTTTTAAACGTTCTTTAAAATTTTTATAGTGTTGGAGACTTAAAATAGTAGTTGGAACCAAAATAGCAACCTGTTTACTATCGGCAACTGCTTTGAAGGCTGCACGAATGGCAACTTCGGTTTTTCCGAAACCAACATCACCACAAACCAAACGGTCCATAGGGAAGGTTTGTTCCATATCGTGCTTTACCGCTTGCGTTGATTTTAACTGATCGGGTGTGTCTTCATAAATGAATGAAGCTTCCAATTCGTTTTGCATATACGAATCGGGGGAGAATTGAAATCCTTGCTCGGCCCTGCGTTTTGCGTATAATTTTATTAAGTCGTATGCAATTTCTTTTACTTTTTTCTTGGTTTTGTTTTTTAAATTTTCCCAGGTATTTGTTCCCAGTTTATTTAAAACAGGTGCCGTTCCTTCCTTACCTACATATTTTGAAATGCGATGCAACGAATGAATTGAAACATACACCACATCGCCACCTTTGTAAATTAAACGAATGGCTTCCTGAATCTTTCCACTCACTTCAATTTTTTCGAGGCCACTGTACTGACCAATTCCATGATCGATATGCGTTACATAATCGCCTTTTTGCAGACTTAACAGCTCCTTTAATGTGATAGCTTCTTTTGTCTTATTAAATCCTTCTTGTAATTTAAAACGGTGATAGCGCTCGAACAATTGATGGTCGGTGAAACAAGCGAGTTTCAAGTCATGGTCTAAAAATCCTTCACGAATACTGACATTTAAACCAATGAATTTGACATTGTATTTTTTATCTTCAAATATTTTATACAAACGCTCAAGCTGTTTCACCTGATCGGCACAAATAATATTGGTATAACCCAAAATCTTGTTCTGATGAAAATGATTGGCCAACAAATCAAAATTCTTGTTAAACGATGGTTGAAGAATGGTATTGAAAACAACTTCATTTTCGAACTGCAATTCGTTTGACAGACCAAATCCTACAAGGGAGAAATTTAACAGGGCTTTTCTGAAAATATCGCCATTCACATAAATTTCAGCAGGTTCCAGTTGTGTAATTAAAGGAGCCATGGTTTTAAATACTTCAAGCGCCTTGGAATAATGCTTGTCAATTAATTTTTCGGCTATCTCCACCGATTTTAACCAAATTGTTGTGGATGAATGAATATAATCAAGAAAAAACTGACGGCTTTCGCGTAATAATTTTTCCTGAACGTTTGGAACAACGGTAATGACTGCTAATTTTTGTTTTGATAATTGGGTAATGGTATCAAACGTGCGAATGGATTCAACCTCTTCGCTAAAAAACTCTATACGGTATGGATCTTCATTCGAAAACGAAAAAACGTCAATAATTCCACCGCGAATGCTGAACTGACCCGGTTCAAACACATAATCCACTTTTTCGAATTCAAAATCGAGCAATAATTCGTCAATGAAATCGATGGAATATTTTCCACCGTGAATTATTTCAAGAGTATTGGTCTTTAAATGCGCTTTGGTCACAACTTTTTCAACCAAAGCTTCGGGATAGGTTACAATTACCTTGGGGCGATTGTCATTATCGTTCAAACGATTCAAAACCTTTGCACGCATCAACACATTGGCGTTATCGGTTTGCTCGGGTTTATAAAACTGTTTGCTTGAAGCGGGAAAAAACAAAACGTTATCAGGAATCGGAAAAATATTTTCCAGGTCATTGAAAAAATAAGCCGCTTCTTCTTTATCGTTGGCAATGATCAAATGATTTGTCTCGCGTTTTGATGCCAATGCAGCTACTACAAAAGCATCGGCCGAACCATACAAACCTTTTAAAAAAACGCGTTGCTGTAATTTTGCGTTCAATAAACCGTACAGTTGTTCAACTCCCTTATGAGAGCCGTATAATTCCTGTAGTTCGGGTATGGTCATAACAAATGCAAATAGCCCGCCTTTGGTTTGGGCGGGGGTTGCAAAGATAGGAAGAAAAAGTTATTCGCTGTCAGTTATCAGTTGTTCGGGGGCATGGGCATGATTTACAAACGTATAAAAGGGCGTGAATCGCACCTGTGTTGATCTGAAGCGAAAAGAAGATAGTATATATCCGTTAATTTGATAAACTTACCTATGCCTCAATGAATTCGGCCAAAAAACCCTTTTTTGAGATTCCGTTATAAGAATCCTGATATTTTTACTTCTATGAAAACACTCATAAAAATTATTCTTTTGGTCTTATTAACCAAAACCGTAACCGCTCAAAAAGACTTTGGCGTTGTTCAGGGAAAAATAAAAGATAAAGAAACCGGAAGTCTATTATCTTTTCCTTCATTTTGTTTACTTCAAGATACTGTGATAAAATATAAAGCTGAGAGTGACGTTGACGGAAATTTTAAGATTATAGCAGTAAAGCCTGGAATATACACTGTTAAAGTCATCGTTACTGATTACGATCAGAAAGAAATAAAAGGATTTCTTGTAAAAGGAAACATCATTAATTTTATTGACCCTGAGCTAAATAAAACGGTTGTTCATAAGACCAAAAAAAGGAAAAAAAGGAAAAAATAAATTGGGATGATTATCTACTCACCACAATTTTTCTCATCTTTTGATTATCCCCGATCTTCACAAAATAAATTCCGTTTGAAAAATCGGCAACATTTATCGCTAACGAACGTACCGAATTCACATTATAGGTTTCAGCCACTTGTCCCATTGAATTAAACACCTGCACATTTTCAAATTCTTTATCACTCACTATGTTCA
>JAYUZA010000374.1:0-12139 GCA_043752145.1 Flavobacteriales bacterium | reverse complement strand
TCAAAAATTGCCGGTGTTTTAGCAACCGATTTTAAATCCGAAGTCCACTTAATTGCGCCAAAGGAAAAACAATTGGACCTTACGCAAAAATTGATCATTTATAGTCAGTTGGTTAAAAAAGAGCTTGCAAAGATTAATGTGGTAACACATGTTGAGTTTTTAGAAAAAACAAAAGCATTTCATACGCAGGTTATTGGTTACGCCAAAAAAGTTCATGCCGAAATGATCGCCATTACCTATCACAGCGATGCCATGTTCTCCCAATTCGACCCATTTGCTCAGGGTATAATTACCAATGAACATCACATTCCCGTGCTTATCATTAATGGTAAGGATGCAGGAAATTATTTCTACTAGATATTAGGCTTTAGCTTTTGTTGAACACTGTCAGTAAGGATCTGCTCTCCCGTAACCATGTTTTTCAAGGTCACTTTTCCCTCTTTAATTTCATTGCTCCCCGCAATAATTACAAATTCAATCTGCTTGTTGTTGGCATATTTCATTTGTTTATCCATTTTTGCTTTATCGGGATACAATTCACAACTTATTCCATGACTCCTTAGATCGTTGGCCAGTTTACGCGCAAACACTTCTTCATCGCCACCAAAATTCACGATCATTACTTTTGTTTTGTTCAAACTATTCTCAGGAAATAAATTCAATTCTTCCATCACATCGTAAATCCTGTCGGCACCAAATGAAATTCCCACACCCGAAATTCCTTCCCAACCAAAAATACCGGTAAGGTTATCATATCGTCCACCTCCGCAAATACTAACTTTTAATTCGCCAGCCGCACTCTTCACCTCAAAAATAGCGCCCGTATAATAATTCAGCCCGCGCGCAAGCGTAACATCCAATTCCAATTGCGCGTGCTTTAATCCGGCACCACTGTTTTCCAATACAAAAATAAGTTCTTCAACACCTTTCATTCCGATTTCCGAAGAAGAAAGATAATTCTTTAAAAGATCTATTTTATTTTGATTGCTTCCGGCAAACCCGAACAGGGGTTCAATTTTTTGAATTGCATCACTGGTTAAACTGTTAGCCAAAAGCTCTTCCTTCACTTTTTCCTTGCCAATTTTATCTAATTTATCAATGGCAACGGTAATATCCGTTATTTTTTCCGGCATTCCGCACACTTCGGCAATTCCCGAAAGTATTTTTCGGTTATTGACTTTAATTATTACCGGAATTTTTAATTCGCCAAAAACATTGTCCATCAATTGCACCAGGTCAATTTCATTGTTCAGCGAATCGCTTCCAATGACATCGGCATCACATTGAAAAAACTCACGGTAACGCCCGCGTTGCGGTTTATCGGCACGCCAAACAGGTTGAATTTGGTAACGCTTGAACGGCAAGGTAATTTCATTGCGGTGTTGTACAACGTAACGCGCAAACGGTACTGTTAGATCGTAACGCAGGGCTTTTTCTGAAATTTGATTTGCTATCTTTTTTGGATTTAAAATTAAGCTCGCTGGGATTTCGGTTTCTCCTTTTGATTTTAACTCTGCAGAAAATTCTTCGAAAACATTCGCGTCTAATCCAATTCCGCTAAAATAATCTCCACTATTTAGGATTCTATAAATCAATCTATCGCCTTCATCACCATACTTACCCATTAAAGTCTCACTATTTTCAAACGCAGGCGTCTCGATCGGACTATACCCATACAACAAAAAATGCTTTTTGATAACGCCAAAAATATAGTCGCGTTTTGCCAGTTGACTGCTGTCAAAATCCCTTGTTCCTCTTGGTATGCCTACTTTTGATGCCACAATTTTAGTTATTAAGTTCTCAGTTCTTGGTTGTCAGTGCGTGTTGAGCCATGGGTGTGGGCGTGATTCAATTACCAAAGTTAAAAAGAATCGGTTATTCAGACCCTTTTTTTCACGCCCCAGCCCTTATGCCTTATGCCTCATGGCTTTTGCCTTCTGAACCATGCCTTTTGCCTATTAAAAATTTTCATACTTTAGAGGCACAACAAATGAAAACGTACAAAGTTCTATGCATTTCGGGTATTGAAAAGGTTCAACGCAGATTTGAGTCTGCCGTACATGACCAAAAAATTTCGTTTTCACATGTCGAAAATCCGGCCAAATGCCTTGATTTACTGGAGCACCAGGAAACCGCCTTCGTTATTTATTGCGATGAATTTAAAACCGAAGAACGCAACTCTTTTTTTAAAAAATTAAATACCATTAAGCTCAATCACGGGGTAAACGTATTGCTGTTCACTAAATCGGAAACGCTTATTAGCCAATGCAACATCCTCTATCAAACCGGAGTTGTAGATCATTTGCCTTTAGCTGCCTCCTTTGGAATGGTCAACGCTAGGTTTGAAGTATATAAGCGCCTTTACTCAAAAAAACAACGTATACGCGAATTACTCGAGAACATGATGCCTCCTGCTGTGGTAGATGAATTGGAAAAACGAGGAAAATTTCCACCAAGGCGGCATGGACTCGTAACCGTTATGTTTACCGATTTTGTTCGCTTTACCGAAAAAACCGAAGCTATTCATCCGGTTGAACTGGTTCAGTTACTTGATTGGTATTACCGCAACTTTGATAAAATAATTAAAGACCATAAATTAGAAAAAATAAAGACCATTGGCGATGCCTATATGTGTGCAGGTGGTGTTCCAAAGCGCATTGGATACAATCCGGTGCGTGTAACGTTGGCAGCTATTGCCATTCGCGAATTCATGGAAAAAACTGCTCGTCAAAATAAATTCAAGGGAAAACCCATCTGGAGTTTACGTTTAGGCATTAATTCAGGTCACCTTGTTTCGGGTATTGTTGGTCACTTAAAATACGCCTATGATATTTGGGGCGAAACCGTAAACATTGCCGCGCGTATGGAAAGCCACGGTGTGCCGGGCGAAATTAATATTTCGGAAAATACCTACGAAATGATCAAAGAATATTTTGAATGCGACTATCGTGGAAAAGTTGAAGCAAAATACATTGGTGCGGTAAAAATGTATCTGGTGCGCAAACTAAAACCACAATATTCCGTTCAAGGTAATGGTCACACACCAACGAGTGATCTAAAACAATTGGCAGGAATTATTAAACTTGATTACGAGGGCGCCAAAGAACATATGTTCGCGCGCTTGCGCAATGAATTGCCCGAGTATTTGGAGTACCACGGCTGGAATCACACATTAAATGTTTTACAGGCAGTTGAATTATTGGGAGGCGAGGAACAAATAAGTCCCGAAGATCAGATATTAATTAATACCGCTGCTATTTATCACGATTGCGGTTACCTCGAATCTTATTGGAATAACGAAGAAATTGCCGTAAAAACAGCGCGCAAAACATTACCAAAATTTGGTTTTACCACATCACAAATAAATATCATTTGTTCAATTATTCGCTCAACAAAAGTGCGCGCCATTCCAAAAACAAAACTGGAAAAAATAATGAACGATGCCGATTACGATTATTTAGGTAAAGCCGATTACAATAAAATTGCCGCCAAATTATTTAAAGAATGGCAACATTTGGGAACTACCATGCCGCGTAAGCAATGGATCAAAACACAAATAAGCTTTTTGGAAAAACACAGGTATTATACCGATTCGGCCATGAACCGAAGAAAAGAACAAAAGGTGCTCAACATTGCCGATCTCAAAAAGAAATTAGTCTGATCATTAAATGCTTAATTATTTTAATGCCTTATTCCGAATCTTTGCCGGGCTTTTCATTCCAAATAAACATTATTCGCTCCCATTTAAATTTTTACAGCTCATTTCCCGGTTTTCATGGGAACTACCGCAAACAATACTGGGTTTAGTCACGTCTTTGTTTTATTCAATTATTGGACGCGTACAATGTGTATATTTTTCAAACGGGGCAACGGTTTTACAAACGCGTAACGATTTTGGCGGCTTTAGTCTCGGCAACTTCATTGTAGGCAATGCTAAAATAACCGGTAATCCAGGCCAACGACTTTTTCAACACGAATACGGACATTACGTGCAAAGTATGACCTGCGGATTCATTTATATTTTCAAATACGGCTTACCAAGTTTAATAAGCTCGTACCGTCACGATTTTTACGGGCATTGCGTACACCCGGTGGAACAAGACGCCAACATCAGAGCAAAAAAATATTGGGATAAATATTATCAACAAAGCTATGCATGGGATGATGATTATAACCCTATTTACAAGGATATTAAGCCGGCCGGGCTCAAATGGTACGATTTCATACCTGTTTATTTTCCGCTGGTACATTTGGTAAAAGCATTTAAAAAATAAATTATATTTGAAATACACGGATTCTATTAAAAGGAACCACAGATTGGAACAGATTGGAACAGATTGCACTGATTTCACAGATCAATACAAACGAATCCTTGTAAATCTGTAAAAATCTGTGGTTAAAAAAAAGTTAAATTAAGCAGCGAAGCTGCAGACGAAAAATGTTACGCAAATTATACATAAAAAATTACGCACTCATCGAAGAACTCGAAGTGAACTTTGACAAAGGATTGAATGTAATTACGGGTGAAACTGGTGCCGGAAAATCAATCATCATGGATGCATTGGGCTTAATTTTAGGAAGTCGTGCCGATTCAGAAGCTTTACAGGACAAAAAACAAAAGTGCATTGTTGAAGCCGAATTTGAATTGAAGTCAGGCGAACTGGACGCTTTTTTGGAAGCCAAAGGATTTGATACCGATAACTCCTGTTTTATTCGCAGGGAAATTGCCACAAATGGAAAATCACGATCATTTATCAATGATACACCTGCAACCGTTCAATTAATTAAAGAACTTACGCAGCATTTGGTCGATATACATTCGCAACACCAAACATTGGAAATAGCCAATAGCTTAAATCAGTTTGAAGTATTGGATTCGTTTGCGGGAACTCTTGATAATGTTACTGAATTCAAAACACACTACAGGAAATACAAGGAGCAAAAGATAGAACTGGCCAATTTACTGGAGCAACAGGCAACCGAACAAAAAGAACTAGATTACAACACATATTTATTTGAAGAATTAAATAAAGTTGAATTAAAACCGGGCGAAGAAGAAACACTGGAATCCGAAATTCAAAAATTATCGAATGCCGATGTAATTAAACAACAATTAGTACAGTCAATCGAAATACTGGACAATACACAAGGTGTAAACGCGCTTTTAAAAGACTTATCGGCCCGACTGGCAAAAATAAAATTGAGTGATGAAAACTTTTCTTCGCTTCGCACGCGCATCGACTCAAGTTTTTTGGAATTAAAGGATGTAGCCATCGAATTGGAGTCCTTATCGGGCAGCATCACGAACGATTCTGCAACGTTAGCAGAACTGGAAACCCGTTTCGACAGCATCAATAATTTACTGGCAAAACACAGGGTTAAAACGACCGAGGAACTCATTCAAAAACGCGAAGAATTATCAGGTAAACTAACGTATGCCGATAGCTTGGGCGAGACCATTGCAAAACTTGAAAAAGAGATCAACATATCATCAAACGAATTGACCAAAAAAGGAACTGAACTGTTCAAAAAACGTTCGGCTCAAATTCCATCACTTGAAAAACAAGTTAACAGCATTTTAAGTGATCTTAATATGCCACACGCAAAATTCATCGTTAAACTGGAACAAACCACCGAATTGAATTCAAGTGGCAATTGTTCTATTGATATACTTTTTTCGGCTAATAAGGGAACCGAACCAAAGTCGATACAAAAAGTTGCCTCGGGTGGAGAGTTCAGCCGCCTAATGTTAGCTATTAAAAGTATTGTTGCCGGAAAAAAGAATTTACAGACCATGATATTTGATGAGATCGATGCAGGTGTATCGGGTGAAGTTGCGGGAAAAATGGGCGAGATCATGAAAAAAATAAGTTCGCACATTCAGGTCTTTGCCATTACTCACCTACCCCAGGTTGCTGTTAAGGGCAAACATCACTTTAAAGTTTTAAAAAGTACTTCAGGCAATAAAACGGTTTCACGTCTTATAAAACTTGATGAAAATAATCGTATTGAGGAAATTGCCAAAATGCTAAGTGGCGAAAAATTGACCCCTGAAGCTTTAGCTAACGCAAAAGTTTTGTTGCAATAAATATTATTGAACTATTGAAATAATGCCTTTTGTTGAAGTCATACGGTGGGTGAAAATTTCGCCCGATGCAACGGAATTCAAAAAACGGATCCCGCAACAAAAAATGTATCGCATGGGTGTAGGAAAGTTTGACATTTGTCTCACCCGTTACGATGAAACGGTTTACGCATTCGAAAATCGTTGTCCCCACCAATTAATGGAACTCACCAAAGGTGTTTGTTCTGAAGATAAAAAAGTAATTTGCCCCTGGCATCGTTTTGCCTTTAGTTTAGAAGACGGAAAAGGTGGCGGAGGTCTTTACATGGAAGTTTTTCCAATTAAAGAGGAGGACAATCAATTATTTATTGGGTTTAAAAAAATGACGTTTAAATTTTTTAATAAATGAAACCGTACTCGGTTCATGAAATGAAATTCATGAGCACCCTTAAGGAACAAAATGACGCGAATAAACGTTCACGAACACGATTAAAAACATTATCCTGTGAGTAATTCAATTAGAAAACCAATTATGACCATGAATAAATACATTTACTTCGTACTTACATTGTTTCTTTTTTCGGTTACAGCTTGTACCGAAATTAAAAGAGAATCATCAAAATGCTGTACCGTAAAGCACAGCACTTCCGCATCAATGGACACCATTACGGTTGTCGTTAGCGGCAAGACCTTTAATTGTGAAAACAACAAGATGGTGAAAAATGCGACCGTTAAATTGGACGGGGATTTCGGAACCTACGAAACTACTACAACACCTGATGGTAAATTTGGTTTTTACCATATTCCGAACGGCACATATTATGTTGACGTTGTATGCGAAGGGTATTGTTACATAAAACACAAGGAGCTTACTTTCGGTTCGGGAAATATTGTTGACATGGTTGTATATCTCGCTAAAAAATAAATTTTACATATTTGTCATTCAGAACAAAGCCACCAATAACTTCTTCCAATTTAAAGACTAAAGCGAAGTGAAGAATCTGCGGGCTGGCCACATAAACCATTACCCAACGCGCAGATACTTCGCTCCGCAACAATTCTTGATAAAAAGAATTCTTTTAAGCTTCGCTCTGTATGACAAGCCAAAAATTTAATTAAATCAAAATTCCCACCATACAAACATCATCATTTTGCTCGTACGTACCTTTCCAGTTTTCGAATTCATCGTCCAATAAAACCGATTGTTCATTAAGGCTTTTAGCATTTGATTCACTGATCATTCTTTCCAGTTTAGCGTATTTCATTTTCTTTCCCGCAGGTCCGCCAAATTGATCAGGGTATCCATCAGTAAACGCATAAATACGATCACCTTTTTTTATTTCAATTGTTTTTTCTGTAAAACCATCCATTACCTGATAAAAACCGATAGGCATTTTATCAGATCTGTATTCCTTCAATTCATTTCCATCATGAATATACAATCCATTGTGTGCGCCTGCATACACGATGCTTTTTTTATCAGGCATAAACCGCATTAATACCATATCCATACCATCTTTGTTTTCACCTTCCCGTGAACTTTGCTTCAATGATTTAATGATATGAATTCTCAAAAATTCTAGAATAAAAGCCGGGCTGTCAAACTTGCGTTCAACAATAGCTTCGTTCAATAAATTTATTCCCAGCATACTCATGAATCCACCGGGAACACCATGCCCGGTACAATCGGCAATGGCAACATATACCGAGCGGTCAACAGGCGACACGGCCATCCAATAAAAATCGCCACTTACAATATCCCTCGGTTTAAATAAAATAAATGCTTCTGGAAAATGTTTTTTAATATCGTCTAAGCCCGGTAACAGTGAATTTTGAATACGTTGCGCATAATTTATGGAATCGGTAATTTCTTTGTTCTTCTCTTCAACTTCCCTTCGCTTTTCTTCAATAATATTTTTTTGTTTACGAATTACGCGAAAACGGTTGAAAAGAAATCCTGAAAACAAAGCAACAATGCATAAACCGCCCCACAAGGCGATTTTTTGCGTGCGGTCTTGTTTAATGGTAGCTTCGTGCGCCAACAACTGCGCTTTAGTTAATTCCTCGCGTTTTGCCACTTCAAGACTATCGGCCGTTTGTTTAATTTCATACTGAAATTTTAATTCCGCCCTATTAGCCTCGCTTTTTTTATCCACATTAATAATGCTATCCCGTAATTTTAAGAATGCTTCATGATGAAAAAGTGCCTTTTCAAATTTATTCTGTTTTTTATAAAAATCGAACAGGAATTCATGCAGATCTCTTTCAATACCTATTGTTTTTATTTCCTGTGTAATGGCAATAGCTTTTAAGAAATAGTCTTCTGCCAATTTAGGATTTCCCATATCACGGTAAATTATTCCCAGTGTTCCATAAGAAGTCGCGATTCCTTCCAAATTGTTTAATTCCAATTCAATTGCCAAACTCTGCCGTTGAAATTCCAAAGCATATTTATTATCGCCTGTTTGATTGTAAATTGAACTGATATTTGCCAATGCCGATGCTTCGCTGTGTCGGTTCTTGTTCTTTCGGGCAATGTATAAAGCGCTTTTATAAAATTTCAAGGCTTTATCAAACTTTTTTTGCCTCTCATAAACAATACCCATGGTAATTAAACAAGCGGTCATTCCAACGGCATGCTGTTTTTTTTCGGTGATCTTAAATCCTTTCTCTAAATATTGTAAAGCCAATTCGTATTCCTGCATGTTCTTATAGATCATTCCTAAATTCATACAAGCACGGGCCTGGGCAATTTCATTTTTGATCTTGATGTTGTATTTATAATTCAGCAACCAACAGTCCAGGGCTTTGGTTAAATTTCCAGTACTTTCATAGATCTGACCAAGGCTACCCATAATTCCGGCCAACCCTTTTACATCATTCTCTTTTTTATACAGATCGTGTGCTTCGTTCGCGAATTTTAACGACATTTCAAAATTACCCTGGAAAACATAAGCCGAAGCAATTCCTTTTTTACAGGCGGCCAACCATACTTTTGATTTTTGCTTTTTAGCGATGACCGATGCTTGTGTTAACAGCGTAACGGCCGAATCGGGATTTCGCTCATTTAAATTATACGCTAATTCAAATGCAGCCTTAAGCCTTATCGTATCATGCTGCTTACTCTGAAGTATCCTGATCAACGAATCGGTTTGACCATTCGAATTAACGGAGCATAGCAAAAAAGCGAAAATCAATAATCTCATCAGGACTTGTTGGATAGTGCAAAATACATAAAAACAACCTTCGTTCTTAATTATTAGATTAAATACTGATTTTAGGGATATAAATGACGGCCTTTGTCGTTACAAAACGACTACACAAGCCCTTTGCCCTCGTTCTTGATCTTAATAACCTGAGCCCTGTAATTTTCGTATATTTTATTTTTAGTGATAAATCCTTTATACACTAAATGTTCATCAACCACCGGAAGGATCCAAGCATCATCATTCTCAAATTTCTTCATCACATTGAACATGGTTTCTTTGTCGAGTATCATGTTTTCGGCCGGACTCAAAATATTTTTTGCTGTTTGATAGGTTGCAGCATCACTTTCCAATAAATACTTCTTTATATCATCGGTCTTAATTACCCCTACTAATTTATTTTCACTTGTGGTGACTGCAAAAATGTTTTTATCAGAGTTCAACACAAAATTCACCACTTCATTTAATGGCATGTTCTCATTAATGGTCAGGTATTCTTTTTCTATGAGATCACTAGTTTTCATCGAACGAATAGCAAGGTCATCAATACTTTCTTTTCGAAACACACCTGCCAGAAATAATTTTTTAGTATCCATTGAATAGTTATCAAAATAACGGGAGATCATATAACTCAAAGCCGAAACGATCATTAGCGGAATAAATAATTCATAACCACCAGTTATTTCTGCAATAAGGAATATGGCAGCCAATGGTGCATGAAAAACTCCGCTTAAGATGCCTGCCATAGCCACCAAACAAAAATTATTGCTGGGTATGTTTTGAAAACCGAGTAATTGAAGTGAATACGAGAATGAAAATCCTAAAAATGCTCCCACCAACAATGACGGAGCGAAATTTCCTCCGTTACCACCGGTTCCTAATGTAATTCCAACCGCAACCGCCTTCAAAACAAAAACAAGTACAAGAAATAGGATCATCATCCACGGGCTCGTAATAAAATCGCGCAAAATACTTTTCTCGATCAAACGCTGGGGATGCATGCCCGAAAGATCCTTGATACTATTATATCCTTCACCAAACAGTGGTGGCAAAAACAAACATAGCACAGCAATAAGCACACCGCCCAATAAAGCTTTGCTATAAGCGTTCATTTTTAATTTTTTGAAATAACTTTCGGTACCGCTAAATATTTTTGCATAAACCACTGAAACGAATCCGCATAACAAGGCCAAAACAATATAATATGGAATATTGTGATAATTGAACGCTTCTTTCAAGCGAAAATTAAGCAAGATGCTTTCGTTCAACATTATTTTCGATAGAATGGCTCCCGTTGCCGAAGCAATAATGATTGGAATAAATGCCGAAACCGATGCATTCACTAAAATAACTTCAAATGCAAACAAGACTCCTGATATTGGTGCGTTAATTGCCGCTCCAATTCCTGCAGCGGCCCCACTCGCAATTAATAAAAGCCTGTCGCGATAACTTATTTGATATGTTTTTGCGTAATTGGAACCAATGGCCGAGCCTGTTAATACAATGGGCGACTCCAGTCCCGTTGAACCACCAAATCCAACGGTAAGCGCGCTTGTGATAACATGCATGTACATGTGAACTTTATCTATAATGGCCGATTTTTTATGAATGGCATAAATAATAATGGAGTTTCCTTTCTCTAAATTTGTTTTGAATATTTTTTTAACCACCAAAACCGTGAGAAATATTCCGACAAGAGGAAAAAACAAATAAAGAAAATAATTATACTGGAATTTATAATTGTAGGTAATAAGGTCATGCAAGTAAAAAACAATGAGCTTTAGAACGATGGCTGCAACAGCCGCTGTTAATCCAACCAAAAAACTAGACAACAACAAAAATTGTTGCGGATTTAACTTTCCATGGATGTATTCAATAAGTCTCTCGTATGTGGAATGGAATCTTTGCACGGGGAGCAAAGATAAAGATTTAATAATTGAAAACTAAGGACTTTATTCGATATTTCGTCCCTAAGGGACTTCGATGCTATTTTCCTAATCTCTATTTTACCGATATATCATCCCTAACGGGATTGCGCATTCGCAAATGAATTATTGTCCCGTAGGGACAAGATATCGGTAAAGAAGAAAAGGCAACGCGAATAAAGTCCCGTAGGGACGAAATATCGGTAACAAAGATCAGGAAAACAAAATCATGAAATTATATCCAAGTCCCATAGGGATGATCTATCGAACTGCGTTATGAAAAAATAAACATATGTTCTAACATATATACACCAGCACCGGCTAAGAAGCCCAAGAGGGCCAACCAGCTTATGTTCTTTAAATACCAGACAAAGTCAATTTTTTCGATTCCCATCGCTGCAACACCTGCAGCCGAACCAATTATCAAAATGCTTCCTCCAGTTCCAGCGCTGTACGCAATGAATTCCCAAATATATGAATCCATTGGATAAATCGAAAGATCATACATGCCTTGCGCAGCGGCAACCAGCGGAACGTTATCTACTATGGCCGATAAAAATCCGGTTGCTAGCACAATTAAATCGGTATTGCCTAATTTTTGGTCGAGCCAGGAACTCAAATGCTGAAGCATTCCTGTACTTTCCAAACTTGCAACTGTTGCCAATATTCCGAAGAAAAACAAAATGCTGGGCGTATCTATTTTACGGATAGCGTAAGTAACGGTCAGAAAATTTTTGTCCTCATCATTCTTCTTTTTATGCAAAATTTCGGTAATCAACCATAAAACACCTAGTGCAGCCAACATTCCCATATAGGGTGGCAAATGTGTAAAATTCTTGAATATGGGAACAAATAGTAAAAGTCCGATACCCGAGAACAAAACAATTTGACGTTCGCGAACGGTTGTCATTTCATTCGACTCTTCATCATTCAAAACTGGTCGT